>JBBRJL010000117.1:0-7237 GCA_038219375.1 Chitinophagales bacterium
GGTTGGATGATTGGTCAGTTACGGTACCTATAATGCTGAACTGACTTGTAGCCGTATAGGAAAGCAATGTTAACAATGATAAAAGAACTAAATTTTTCATTTTTTTTCAGTTTAAAATTATAAAATTGAACAATTATTTACCGTTTATAACTTCTTGAACTTTCCCACATTTGATCATAGAAGCACCAAAATATGGATTGACAATATTTTTTTCTTTACTAAGCCATTTAGCTCCTTTGTTGTCAAAAGCCATAGGACAGAACTGCACAAAACTGTTTGCTTCCAATGGGTGAAAAGTATTAGTTAAACTAATCATTGCTTCTGATATACTTTCAAATGCTTTTCTTAGTTCATTAATATCTTTTATGTGTTCACTATGTTTTGTTTGATTTATAAGTTGGGCATAGTTTTTCATCCATATTTCATGTGCTGAACCTTTGAATATATTCATATTTATTTTTTCTATGGTAATGCCCAAATCCTTAATCTTATCTTTGGCAATTGAAAAATTGTCTTTTGTCAAAGCATCTTTTAGCGCAAAATAAATATCATAAATAGACTGTAAACTTTGTTTTATTTCGTCATTGATTTTAATAGGAGTTGATTCCACGGGCTTACTTATATCTTCACTTGTAAGATTATTTGATTGGTTGTTTGATTGTGGATTCATCATACTTGGTTTGCCAGCTAGCTGTGCAGCAGCATCAATATTAAACGTGCCATTAACAACTATTTCTTCACCCAATGCAAGTCCATCTATTATAACATAATCATCACCGAGCAAAGACCCAAGAGTGACATTTCGCAATTTAAAGCTTACACCTTTGTCTGATAGATATTTAACGTAAACAATAGACCTTTTACCTGTCCACATGACGGCTGTTTTTGGGACACTTATTGTATTTTTATTGTTAGATATTATTGACTGAACAGTACCCGAAACAAACATTGCTGGTTTTAGTAAATAAGATTTATTTGGCACAACTACTCTTGCTTTAGCTATTCGAGTAGAAGGATTTATAAAAGGATCGATAAATGATATCTTGCCTGAAAACTCTTTGCCAGGAAACGAAGCAATGGTGTATTTTATTAGAGATCCAATTTTTACAATAGAAAGATCTGATTCATAAATTTCGAATAGGATCCATACTGAAGATAAGTCTGCTATATCATAAAGCGTTTGTCCTCGTTGAACATAATCACCTAACTCTACATTTTTTTTAATAATAAATCCCGAAACATCTGCCACGATATCAAAGGTATTTTGCACTTTCCCTGAAGATATGATACTATCAATGGTAGAATCAGATATTTTCCAGTTTCTCAATTTATTTTTGACCGCTTCCAATAATAGTGGTTGAATACCTTTACTCTTATACGCTTCTAATAGTTCTTGTTGGGCATTGATCAGATCTGGAGCGTAAATAGAAGCAACTTTTTGTCCTTTCCTTATAAATTCCCCTGTAAACGATACATTTATTTTTTCAATACGACCCTGAATATGAGAAGATTGACTAAAAATATTTTTTTCACTGATTTCGACTTTTCCATTTAGTGAAATTTCTTTTTTTCCGTCACTTTTACCCACCTTCATAGTACTAACCCCTGCTATAATCATGGCATTTTCAGAAAGTGTAATTGCATCGGGGTCTAAGGCATCATCATTCTGCTCGACTGGTATTAAATCCATTCCACATATAGGACAACTTCCTGGTTCAGACTGTCTGATTTGTGGATGCATAGAACAAGTCCAAATTTGGTCACTTTTTTCTGCAACATTTTGACTTTTTTCGTCTGCTTTTGTGTCGCCATTGTCAAAAATTAAATACCCTAAAAAAAGGCCAAAAGCTAACATAGAGATTGCAATGAGTATAAATTTTTTATTTTTCATTTTCGCTTAAATTTGAAGTGATGTATGCCAATTCTGACAATTTCAATAATGACATTTTAGTACTATTGACTCTTAATTTTTTATATTTTATTAGTTCTTGCTGCATGCGAAGCAATTCTTCAAAATCTTTTCCTGCGGTGCTATAATAATGGATCAACAAACTCAGATTTCTTGTAATTATTTCTTCTTGAAGATTGTATAGTTTTATTAATTCTATTTCTTTTTCAATGTCAAATTTGATACTTATGAAATTACTTTCTAGCAAGTTAATTTGAGACGTTTTTTGATATACATATGCTTCTTTCATGATTTCTTGTTCTTTGATCGCTGCCTCATATTTAGACCTAAATACAGGTAAACTAACATTGATCATTGGCATTATTATGTCTTTCCCATTATCACTAAAGCTATTATTTCCTTTTTCTACCATGATGTAGTCGAGACTTGCACCAAATTTTGGCATTGCTTGTTTTTCGGCAACTTTTTTGGATGCATCCGTCCATTTGCTTTTTAATTCCAATTCTTTGATAAGCGGATGGTTTTGGGGTAAAAAATCAAAGAGCTTATACAGATTAGTATCTACTACGAAATCATTCTGATCCACGGTGACCACTTCATCCAGTTTTCTATTCAGAATTGCATTTGTTTTGGCTGCAAAAACTGATATTTGTTTGTCTAAAATGTCAATAAAGGTTTTCGAATCATTAATCATGATATCTACTCTAAGTACATCAATCATACTTCCATTGCCACTAGCCAATTTGGCATTGGCTATACTCTTGAAAGATTCCAAGATGTCTATATTTTCTCGCTCAATAGATTGAAGGTTAGAAATCTCCAATAAGGGATAATAGGCATTGGAGACTTGAATGTATATTTGATTTTTGGCATTTTGAAAAGACTGATATTTTGATTCAGCAAAAATAGCAGCCGCGTCCTTTTGGGCCTTGAGTGTACCAAACCATGGGAAAGCTTGTGATAATGACATGCGCATCCTTTGTGGTCCTACTCGTGTTTCTACTGGAGATACAAAAACACCCAAACCGAAAGTTGGATCAGGCAAGGCGCTAACCTGAGGTAGTTTCAGTAATGCCGCTTCAAATTCCTTATATTTTGCATTCACCTCTGGATTATGTACAGAAGCTTCTTTGTAATAGGATTGCAAATTTTGTGCTTCGGCCCAAAATGACAATAGACACAAAATGAATAATAAATTTACTTTATTCATCTAATTTTCTTTTTTAAATTTAATGGCTGTTTCTCTCCAGAAAGCTTGCAAAACAGGAACCACAAACATGGTCATAATCTGTATTGTCATGCCACCAAAAGTAGGAATTGCCATAGGAATCATTATGTCTGCTCCTTTTCCTGTAGATGTCAATACGGGTAAAAGTGCTACGATTGTGGTCGCAGTAGTCATTACTGCTGGTCTAACTCTCATTTTACCTGCTTCTATGACAGCATCTCTTACACCTTGTACAGTTTTGGGATTGCGTTCTTCAAAAACTTGATGTATGTAGGATCCCATGATCACACCGTCATCAGTAGCGATACCAAATAATGCAATAAATCCTACCCAGACTGCGACGCTCAAATTAATAGTACCCATTTGGAATAGGTCTCTCATATTTACACCTGATACTTCAAAATTGAAAAACCATGGCTGGGCATAAAGCCAAAGCATAATAAACCCGCCTGCAAAAGCTACAAAAACGCCTGAAAAATGGATGGATGAAGCAATGACAGTTTTAAACTGGAAATATAAAAGTAGGAAGATGGCTATTAGACAAAGCGGGATTACAATAGAAAGCCTTTTGATCGCCCTTACTTGATTTTCATAAGTCCCAGAAAATTTATAACTAATTCCTTTGGGCACTACAAGCGACCCGTCGTCTATTTTCGCTTGGATGGCAGCTTGTGCATCATTTACTACGTTTACTTCTGAGTAGGAGGTATTTTTGTCAAATAATACAAAACCTACAAGGAAGGTTTCCTCACTTTTAATACTTTGTGGTCCTCTTTTATACTCAAAATCTACAAATTGTCCCAATGGGATCTGTGCTCCAGTCGGTGTGTCAATCAAGATTTTAGCCAGTTGGTCTGGACTATCTCTTAGTTCTCTCGGGTATCTTACCCTGACCGGATATCTTTCTCTCCCTTCGACAGTAGAAGTAATCTTCATTCCGCCAATTGCTGTTTCTATCACCTGTTGTATGTCTTCAACATTCAATCCAAATCTGGCTATCTTTTCACGATTTATATTGATATACAAGTATGGTTTTCCGACTATCCTATCGGCAAACACTGCTTCTTTTTTGACACTCGGTACTTGCTTGAGAATATTTTCCAATTCAATTCCAAACTTCTGAATGGTATCTAAACTAGGTCCAAATACTTTGATTCCCATTGGCGCTCTCATACCTGTCTGAAGCATCACCAATCGAGTTTCGATAGGCTGTAATTTAGGAGCTGATGTTACTCCTGGAAGTTTGGATAGTTTTAAAATTTCATCCCAAATATCATCAGGGTCTTTAATTTGATTCCTCCAATTTCTAAAGAATTTTCCATTCCTGTCCGGTAACAGATCTTTGGATGAAATATTTCTTTCCAAGGCTTCTTGGTGCGTCAAACTGTCTTTATCAATAGTTATAAAACGACCACCACCATCCACCTTAAATCGCTTACGATGACCATTTTCATCAATTATATACTCAGGTTTATAGTTAATGATGTTTTCATACATCATTATAGGTGCTGGATCGAGTGCACTTTCTACTCTTCCCATTTTACCTACAGCAACATCCACTTCTGGTATGCTATTTAATATCATATCTAATTGCGAGACAACTTTCAGGTTTTGCTCCATACCCGAATGTGGCATAGACGTTGGCATGAGGAGATAGCTACCTTCATTGAGGGAAGGCATAAATTCTGAACCTATACCAGGAAAAGAATGAGCCATTGACGACCAAGGATTTGATTTTCTGATATCCCAACCCAACGATTCTGTTCCTTTTGCAATAAAGCCAAAGGTACTCTCAAAACCCAACCAAATCACAATGCCAAATACTACTGTAAATAATGGCAATAAGAGGAAAGTTCCTTTATTTCTGAGACACCATTTTAGAATGGGAACATAAGCTTTTACTATAAATGAAAGGAAACCTAAAATAATGCCTATCAATACCAACACAAATAAATAATTGCCAATAACACTGATTTGAGGACCTAAAGGCAACCATTCTTCAGTCAAATAATAAGATAGAATAAAGAACACCAAGATGATATTAAGATACTGAGTGTATTTTGTAATTCGTGAGGGTAACCTATCTTCTATAAGTTGATAAAGACCTATCACAATTAATACTAAAGGCAAGAAAATTTGATACTTCCATGCCACTAATATACCAATGACTATTAATACGACATTCCAAAAACGTTTAACTCTTTTTTTATCGAAATTAATACCAAAAATCAACTGTGCCAATGAGGGCAGTACTACTATGCCCAAAACAAATGCTCCAAGCAAGGCAAAAGTTTTAGTAAATGCTAGAGGACGAAATAGTTTGCCTTCCGCCGATTCCATCATAAAAACGGGTATAAAACTTACCACAGTGGTAGCTAATGCTGTAGTGATAGCTGAAACTACCTCTGTACTTCCATTATAAACTACCTGAAATAAATGTTGGCCCCTTGCGCCTTTGTTTTCAGGCATCTCTAGGTGCCGGACGATATTCTCAACAAATACGATGCCCACATCTACCATTACACCAATAGCTATTGCGATGCCTGATAACGCAACTACGTTGGCATCGACACCTGCATGTTTCATAATGATAAATGTCATTAATACACCTACAGGCAATAGACTTGAAATAATAATTGATGCCCTTAAATTGAACACTAACAGCAAAACTACTAATATTGAAATTAAAATCTCATGCGAAAGAGCAGTCTCTAACGTACCTATTGTTTCATGTATTAACTGAGTTCGATCGTAGAATGGAATAAGCCTAAGCTGGCTCTCCGTTCCATTTGATAGTGTTTTTTTGGGTAGTCCAACTGAAATCTCTTTTATTTTTTTCTTTACACCTTCAATAACACGCAGCGGATTAGATCCATATCTGGCTATGACCACTCCGCCCACTACCTCAGCCCCACCTTTATCTAATGCACCTCTCCGAGTCGCAGGACCTAGCGTTACTACTCCGATATCTTTTATCCTGATGGGTACATTATCATTGACAGCGACTACTGCGAGTTCAATATCTTCTACTTTTTTAATGTAGCCAAGTCCTCGCACCAAATATTCCGCTTGATTTATTTCTATAGTCTTAGCTCCAACATCTTTATTTGATTTTTGGACAGCCGACATGACCTTCATCAATGGAATTTTATAAGCTCTGAGCGCATCAGGGTTGACATCTATCTGATATTCTTGCACAAAACCACCGATAGACGCCACTTCAGAGACACCCTCTACTGCATTTAATGCATATTTTAGATAAAAATCCTGTGCTGTTCTTATTTCATGTAAGTCCCAACCTCCTGTAGGATTGCCAGCATTGTCACGTCCTTCCAGGGTGTACCAAAATACTTGCCCTAAGGCCGTAGCGTCAGGTCCCAATGTAGGTTTTACTTCATCGGGTAAAAGACTGCTTGGGATGGAGCTTAGTTTTTCTAATATTCTAGATCGAGACCAATAAAATTCAATATCTTCATTAAAAATGATGTAAATACTAGAAAATCCAAAGATAGAGTTGCTCCTGATAGACTTTACGCCGGGGATACCAAGCAGATAAGTAGTAAGTGGATATGATATCTGATCTTCAATATCTTGAGGAGATCTTCCTGGCCATTGTGTAAATACAATTTGTTGATTTTCGCCTATGTCTGGTATAGCATCTACTGAAACAGGGTCTTTGGGTATAAATGGAACATCCCATACAAACGGGGAATTTGAAATCCCTAAAGCGATCATCATCAATAATAATAAACCTGTTACGAGTTTATTTTCAAGAAAATATTTTATTATTGAGTTCATCATATATACTCCATTTATATTATTTTTCTAATTACTATTTTTAAATTTTATAGGCAACATTTTTTTGAATATCCATTTTGAGTCTTTATTTCTATAGCTTCATATTTCTTAATCGCAAAGAATTGGCAATGACAGAAACTGAACTAAAACTCATGGCCGCTGCTGCTATCATGGGAGATAATAATATCCCAAAGAAGGGATACAAAAGGCCTGCTGCAATGGGAATGCCTAAAGCATTATATCCAAAGGCAAAAAACAGATTTTGTTTTATATTTTGCATGACTTTATGACTCAATGTTTTT
>JBBRJL010000118.1:0-7209 GCA_038219375.1 Chitinophagales bacterium
CGATAAGTGAAAGTTTTTGAAAATAGTTTGATCCATATGTCAATTTGTTTGGAAGTAAATGAACAGACAATGAGTAAAAACTTTAAATACACAACCATTCTCATTGATAAATTTGTCTCAGCATCACAAAATCATAACCCATTATCATGAATAAACTTTTTTACTTTATCATCATCCTTTTAGCATCTTGTTCAGAGCCTAAAGAAGACACCCAAACGATATCTGACAATCTAGAAATACGTGGCGCTGATATATCTTTTCTTCCTGAACTCAGGAAATCTGGGATTACCACACGGAATTCTGCTGGAAACATAGAAGATATGCTCACGACGCTCAAGTCTGAGGGTATGAATGTGGTGAGACTAAGGATATGGAACAATCCGTCCAACGAGCATTCTGCATTGGCAGAAGTAGCTGCTTTTTCCAAAGAAATAAAAGCTGCAGGAATGAAAGTGTGGATTACTGTACATTACTCAGATTGGTGGGCAGATCCTGGCAAACAATACAAACCGAATGCATGGAAAAACATTCCGTTTGCTGTACTTAAAGACAGTGTTTATCAGTTTACAGCCAAAATTATCAAGGATATAAATCCTGAATATATTCAAATAGGAAATGAAATCAATAATGGGATTTTATGGCCTGATGGTAATATTTCTAATCTTGCTAAAATGAAAGAATTGCTTGCTGCGGGTGTGAAAGCGGTCAGAGATCAGAATCCTTCTACCAAAATTATGATGCATTACGCAGGACATCAGGAAGCATTCGGATTTTTTGACAAAATAAAAGACCTTGATTACGACCTTATGGGATTATCTTACTATCCATTTTGGCATGGTAAAAATATGGACTCTTTAGTGTTTAATCTTAAAATCCTTGGAGATACTTTCGGTAAAAGCATCGTCATTGCAGAGACTGCTTATCCATTTACATTCGGATTTAATGACAATACCAACAATGTAATAGGAATAGCAGAACAAATCCATCCTGACTTTCCGCCTACTGTTCAAGGACAAAAAGATTTTTTATTCAAAGTTCGAGACATCATTTCAGAAGCACCGAAAGGCATAGGGTTTTGTTACTGGGCGCCAGAATGGGTATCATTCAAAGCAAAAACAGCGACAGATGGTTCTAGTTGGGAAAATCAAGCGCTTTGGGGTTTTGACAACAAGGCTCTAGCTGGAATAAAGGTTTTTAACCCTTGATTAAAAATATTTATCTACCACTTTTTCACGGTAGTCAAAGATCTCCTGAAGCTTACTCTTGACAAATAATGTATTTGCAATTTGACCAAGAAATCCGAGCGGTAATCCGTATTTGACGATATCCGTCATCTCTACGCCACCGTCCACTGCTTTAAACCAATGTTGGTGGTGCCAGAAACTGTAAGGTCCGAATCGTTGCTCATCCACAAAATATTTTTGATCCACAACGTGGGTTATTTCTGTCGTCCAGCTCATAGGGATACCTAATACTGGTGTCACCACATACGATATTATTTGTCCTGGATACATCTTACCATCACCGAGATCAGATGTAATCTCGAAACCCATATATTCTGGTGTTATCTTTTTAAGATTGACCGGTGAAGAAAAAAAATCCCATGCCTGAGCTAGCGTTATAGGTAAGAACTGCTTTTTTGAAAGCGTATATATTTTCATTTGTTTATTTAAACTTTTGAATTGGGTTAACATAAATTGGTTACTTTTGTTTTTTATTTTAGAAGATCATTAAAGACAAAAGTATGTCGATACAGAACGGATTAGCCATCACCCTGCAGAATCGCAAGGCACTTAAAAAAATATTAGACTTCCATACTTTGGATCAGATCAATCATATTCCAGCTGGATTCAATAATAATATTTTGTGGAATTGTGCTCATGTGATAGCTGTACACCAAATGCTAACTTACGGGCTGACCAATCAGCCTTTTGGTATTCCCAAAGAGTTTGTATTTAGATTTGTACCTGGTTCCAAGCCAGATGCAGTGTATGACGCATCTTTTGTAGACGAAGTAAAATCATTATTATTTAGATCGTTTGAACAGTTTCAGGCAGATATTGAAGATGACAAGTTTGTAACATTCAATCCATTTATGACTGCCTTAAAGTTTGAAATCAATGATTTGGAAAAAGCAGTAGCCTTCAATCAATATCACGAATCACTTCATATGGGCCATATACTGAATTTGATGAAGTTTGTTTGACATCACATTTAATCAGGCATATTGTACTCCTTGATTTTTCGGTAAAGTGTCCTCTCGGAGATACCTAGTTCGTCGGCGGCATCTTTGCGACGATTGTTGTACTTTTTGAGCGCTTTTCTTATCATTTCCTTTTCCATCTCTTCGATAGAAAGGATTTCTTCGACGTCTTCTGTATCATTGTATCCACCCGATTTTCCGGGCAAGATGATAGGTCGACTGCTATCAAAAGATGGATAATCATCTTCTTCTATTTCTTGTGGTTTTCGGTCAAATACTTTTTTGAATGCTGCATCCGAACTATATCCTTGCATTGATTTTAAAGCTCCTAAGTCAGGTAGGGTTAGATCATTGGCACGAACTAATTCGTATATGAGTGACTTCATATCGCTGAGGTCACTTTTCATTTCTAGAAGGAATTTGAATAATATTTCCCTTTCTTGGTATGAAGATTCACCACCTAGATTGAATCCACTACTTTTACTAGGAAGCAATCTGTTTTTGATATGCGGGACTAAATCTACAAGGTCTTCCACATCGAGTTCTGTGGCCTCAGATAGTACGCTGAGTTGCTCTACCATATTTTTGAGCTCACGGATATTGCCTGGCCATCTGTAGTTTTCTATTAATAACTTTGCTTCAGGTGTCAATGTGATGGAGTCAGATCTATATTTTTCTGCAAAATCTCCTGAAAACTTTCTAAATAATAAATAAATATCTTCTCTTCTTTCATGTAAAGATGGCACTTTAATAGGAACAGTATTGAGCCTGTAATATAAATCTTCTCTGAATCTCCCAGAATGGATTTTTTCTTCTAGATTGACATTTGTGGCTGCTACTATCCTTACATCTGTGTTGAGTACTTTGGAAGAACCTACACGCAGGAATTCACCACTTTCTAATATTCTTAACAAATAGGATTGGGTATCAAGTGGCATCTCACCTATTTCATCTAGAAATATTGTGCCTCCATTTACGGTCTCAAAGTATCCCTTCCTTTCTGTGACAGCACCCGTAAATGAACCCTTTTCGTGGCCAAACAGCTCAGAGTTGATCGTGCCTGCTGGTATGGCGCCACAGTTGA
The DNA here is from genome assembly GCA_038219375.1 of Chitinophagales bacterium. GTDB lineage: Bacteria > Bacteroidota > Bacteroidia > Chitinophagales > Saprospiraceae > OLB9. The sequence goes on from JBBRJL010000118.1 coordinate 3,288, forward strand.
TGGCTATGAAATTATTATGTTTTCTGACACTCAATTCATGAATGATACGACTGAATATCTCTTTTCCAACACCACTTTCCCCCTGAATAAGAACAGACAGATCAGTAGACGCCACTCTGATTGCCGTATTGAGCGCTCGCTCTAGCAATGGTGACCTTCCTATGATTCCGAACCTCTGTTTTACGCCTTGAATATTCATCTATTTATGTATAATATCAGTTAATTGGTATCAGAAAATTGTTATACAACGATCTCGCCTCTTAATGTTCCCGAAGTCGTAGAAACGACATGAACCATCACATAATCTCCTGCAACAAAACCTTCTTTTTTTGGAAAATTGATCATCTTATTCTGACTATTCCTTCCCTTAAATTCTTGGTTTGATTTTTTTGAGTCGCCTTCTATCAATACCTTGTATGTCTGGCCTACATCCTTCTGATTGTGGAGGTGTCCGATGTGTCTTTGTTTTTCTACTATGTCAGAAAGTCGTCTTTTTTTAATTTCTTCAGATACATCGTCTGCATACTTTTTGGCAGCGGGAGTACCTGGTCTTTCTGAGTATGAATACATATACGACATACTAAATTTTGCCCATTCTATAATGCTTATCGTATCCTGATGATCTTCCTCCGTCTCTGAACAAAATCCTGAAATAATATCAGAAGAAATAGTGCAGTCAGGTATTATTTTATGGATGGATTCTACTCTTTCCATGTACCACGCTCGATCATATGTGCGGTTCATCATGGCAAGGATACGACTACTACCCGATTGTATAGGTAAGTGAATGTAATTACAGATATTTTCGTATTTAGCTATGGTATACAACACTTCATCGGTGATATCCTTGGGATGCGACGTTGAGAATCTGATTCTCAAATCAGGAGTAACCAAGGCAACTCTTTCTAATAACTGGGCAAAATTGACGTGTTCGGATTCGTCGGGGCTAGTCCATTTGTATGAATCTACATTTTGCCCCAATAATGTTACTTCTCTGAATCCTCTATCAAAAAGATCTTGTGCTTCAGCTAATATGGAATAAGCATCTCTACTACGCTCTCTACCACGTGTATATGGAACCACACAAAACGAACACATATTGTCGCACCCTCTCATGATAGATATGTATGCTATAATGCCATTGCTATCGAGTCGTAGTGGTGAGATGTCTGCATAAGTTTCTTCTCTAGAAAGCAAGACATTGATCCCTTTGTCACCATCATTGGCTTTTGCAACGAGATTGGGCAAATCTCTATAGGCATCGGGGCCTACCACAATATCCACAAGTTTTTCCTGCTCTAGGAGTTTTGATTTGAGCCTTTCTGCCATACAACCTAGCACGCCAATTAGGACTTCGGGCTTCTGACGTTTCAATTTATTAAAAATAGTGAGTCTTTGTCTGACATTATCTTCTGCTTTCTCTCTGATCGAGCACGTATTGATAAGGATCAGGTCGGCAGATTCCATATCGCGAGTAGGACCAAAACCAGCGCCACCGAGTATGGATGCTACAATCTCCGAATCACTGAAGTTCATAGCGCATCCGTAAGACTCAATATAGAACTTTTTCAGACCGTCAGCCGGTTGATCATAGTAAAGCACTTCACCTTGCTTTGCTTCGTTTATTTCTTTTTTTACCCCCAAAAGGGTGACATTATCATCGTACATAAAGGATAAGAATATTTTAAGTATCGGGAATGCAAAAGTACAATTTTAAAATGATGACGAGTGACAAAATGGCAGACAAATTAGGTTTAATTGTTAATTCTAAGTTTTTTTGTTGAATAATTCTTCTTTTCGTAGTAGAACATCTCTTATTTCATTCATTTTCGTCTTGAAATGGATCAATATAAAACCTTCCTTTAAATTTTATTGTTGATTACCTTTCATGCAAAATGACTAATTTTGTATTCAAATTTTAATCCATACCATGTTTTTATATCCGAAAGATATTAAAGAAAAGCTCGAATTTACCAGAGTAATTGACTATATTAAGGTGGAATGTCTATCTGAATTGGGTAGATCATATTTTGATAATATCGAAATACTTACCGACTTGTCTCGGATAGACCGACTGCTCAATGAAACCGATGAGTATAAAAAATCAATGGAACGTGGTGAACATATTCCAATCTCTAGATTTGAATCCATCACAGACGATGTAAAACTATTAAGAAAGGAAGGGTATGTACTCGATATAGATAGCATTAGGAATATTTATCTCATTGTATCCATTGGCCAAGAACTTATCAAATATTTTCAAGATATAGAAAAAGCAAAGTTCAATCCATTAGTGAATGAGTTGATTTCTAATATTATAATTGATAAAAATTTAACCAAAGAAATAGACCGTGTACTCGATGATGAAGGCGAAGTCAGACCCAATGCATCAGAAGACTTACTCAAAATATCAAAACTAATAAAATCTAAAGAAAGAGAGCTAGATAAGGTATTTAATGATGAGATTGAACTCTATAAAAACAAAGGATTTCTCTTGGATTCGTTAGAGAGTTTGCGTAACGGGAGACGTGTACTTACCGTAGCAGTAGAACATAAGCGAAAAGTTGCCGGCATCCTCCACGATGAGTCCGCTACTGGAAAAACAGTGTTTATCGAACCCGAAAAAGTAATTTCAATAAATAATGAAATTTACAATCTTTATGCGGAGAGACGCCATGAGATATACAAGATAGTTAGGGCATTGTGTACTTTTATGCGTCCATATGCGGATGCACTTCTCGTCATGCAACATACACTTACCAAATTGGATACGATTCGTGCCAAAGCAAAATTTGCATACAGGATATTTGCTAGAAAGCCGTACACACAAGAAAAACCAATTTTTGCCATAAAAACAGCGTACAACCCTATTCTTGTACTGAAGAATGAAAACATTGCTGATGCAGTAGTGCCTTTTGATCTCGAATTGCATGGAAATAACAGAATATTGGTCTTAAGTGGTCCCAATGCTGGTGGCAAATCAGTAGCTATGAAATCAGTAGGGCTTATACAACTTATGTTACAATCTGGTATGCTAGTACCGGCCGATGAAAATTCGAAGTTTGGTATTTTTGATAAAATATTTGTAGATATCGGGGATCAGCAGTCATTAGAAGATGACTTGAGTACCTACAGTTCGCACTTGAAGAATATGCGCATCACCACTGAAAATGCGGATAAAACATCACTCGTATTGATAGACGAATTCGGTTCGGGTACTGACCCCAAAATAGGTGGCGCTATTGCAGAAGCAGTCCTTAATGAACTCAATCACAAGAAAATCTATGGCGTCATCACAACGCATTATTCAAATCTAAAATTTTATGCTTTCAAGGCGCATAACATCGTGAATGGGTCAATGGAATTTGACAAAAATAATTTGCTCCCAACTTTCAGGATGCACATCGGAAAACCTGGTAGTTCGTTTGCATTTGAAATCGCAGAAAAAATCGGTCTTGACCAACGAATTGTAACGTATGCGCAAAATAAAACTGGCAAAAACGAAAAGGCTATCGATGATATGTTGATCACACTTATGGCTGAAAAGAAGGAGTATGAGGATAAGCTGTCTTCCCTTATTGACAAGCAAGATAAACTCGATAGATTAATGCGATCATATGAAACGCTCAATGCAGATCTAGAGATAAAACGCAAAAAGGTCAAGCTATTGGCTAAAGAACAAGCAGCAAGTTCGGTCATGGAACAAAATAAGGAAATGCAGAAAATCCTAAAAGAAATCAAGCATTCCAAGGATGAAGAAAAGGCAATGCAAGCCTCTATAGCGCTGAAAAAGAAACAAGAAGATACCATCAAAGAACTCGAAACATTAAAAATGGAAGTCTTTGCAAAAGAGATAAGCGCAGGCACTGAAAAAATAGAAGTTGGCTCATTCGCCCGTATGCGCAATGGTACAAGTACTGGA
>JBBRJL010000119.1:0-7193 GCA_038219375.1 Chitinophagales bacterium
TGATAAAATAAAAAAACCTTGTAATTTACTGAAATTCAGCCTATTACAAGGTTTTGAGGTAGCGGGAGCAGGACTCGAACCTACGACCTTCGGGTTATGAGCCCGACGAGCTACCAACTGCTCCATCCCGCGATCTTGACACTACAATTTAGATATGCTTTTCATCCAAAAATTGTAATGGACTGCAAAGGTAAGACTATTTATCACAAAACCAAATATATTCTCAAATAAAATTTAAATATAAATTTATTTCACTCCGAATCATACACTATCAATATATCTAACTACTTTTGTGCCATCCTATTGGGGTGCTTAAGTTAATTAGGCTGAGATCATACCCATCGAACCTGGTCAGGTAATGCTGACAAGGAAAAATTTAAAAGTCTTACCTTAAGATATCTCATTAGGATTTTATTTAATATATTAATTATTAATAATGAGATATTTAACCATAATCCTACTTTTTCTTTCTACTTCTATTTGCGCACAGTACACTGTGTCAGGTACTATAGTAAATGATGCTCGTGAAAAACTTTCTTTCGCTACCGTTTTCCTTCAGGGTACTGCTTTCGCTGCTTCCACGGACGATAATGGCTATTTTATTATGCGAGATGTGCCCGAAGGTGAATATAAACTTATCGTAAAATTTATTGGTTATCGTGCTTATTCAGTTATGATCACGGTTTCAGATCATTACAGCACAGAAATCACTTTAAAAGGTGAAATTTATAACTTAGATGCTGTAGAGATTTTGTCTAATCGGGTAGGGAAGTACGGTCCTTTTACACGGCAAAATCTGGATAAATCATATCTCCAAAAGGAAAATATTGGGACAGATGTGCCTTTTATCCTGCAATGGACGCCATCTATGGTGGTGACATCGGATGCAGGCACAGGTATAGGTTATACAGGCATGCGAATGCGAGGCTCAGATCAGACTAGGATTAACGTAACGCTCAATGGTGTTCCTGTCAATGAAGCCGAATCTCATAATGTATTTTGGGTGGATTTGCCAGATTTGCTTGGTTCTGTCAATAATATTCAGATCCAACGTGGTGTAGGTACTTCTACCAATGGGGCAGGAGCTTTCGGTGGCACCGTTAGTATCAATACTTCTGATGTTCGCGTCAATCCTTATATCGATGTAGCAGGTACTGTCGGTGCTTTTGGTACACGCAAAATAAGTGTCAATGCTGGTACAGGTCTCATCAATGACCGTTTTGTGGTAGACGCACGTTATAGCAACATTCAGTCTGAAGGATATGTCGATCGAGCTACAGCCAATCTGAATTCATTGTTTTTTTCCGCAGCGAGAGTGACAGCAAAGTCTTCATTACGTTTTAATGTGATCAATGGCAAAGAGATTACATATCAATCTTGGAATGGTGTACCTGAAGCAAAAATCGAAAACAATCAAGACGAACTTCTCAATCACTACAACAATAATGTAGGGAGCATATATAAAACAGCCGAAGATTCTATCAATTTATTTTCTTCTGATCGTCGCTACAATTACTATACCTATGGAAATCAAATCGACAATTACAGACAGACCTACTTACAGTTGCTGCATTCGTTGGCAGTTAGTTCAAAACTGAAAGTAAAGACGACCTTGTACTACACCAAAGGTGGTGGTTATTTTGAAGAGTTCAAGGCAAATGAAAGACTTTCTAATTATAACATTCCTTCATTTATGGGTAGTGACGGAGCGGATATATCTAGGACAGATCTCGTCAGAAGGAGGTGGTTGCAAACTGATCTGATCGGTGCATTATTTGATGTGGAATATCAATACCATCCCAATCTTTTGTTACAAGCAGGCCTAGCAGGAAATCAATATTTTGGAGACCATTTTGGAAATGTCATTCAGTCCAAGGATAGTATTCCTGATTTTGACAAAACCAAAAGATATTATGATAATTCGGGCGAAAAGCAGGATTTATCAGCTTATTTCAGGGCAATGTGGACACTCAAGGAGAAATGGACATTGCATGTGGATATGCAGGTGCGTAAGGTAAATTATTCAGTACTAGGTATAGATAACGATCTGAGAAACATAGATTTAACGGATAATTTTCTTTTCTTCAATCCCAAGGTAGGTATCAACTACGCATTAAAAAGTAATCAGAATATTTATGCATCCTTTGCTGTGGCAAACAAGGAACCATCGAGAGGCGATTTTATTGATAATGCTTTTGGTAATATTCCTGTGTCCGAACAGCTTCAAAATATAGAAGTTGGATACCAATACACGGGAAATAAAACTAGCGTGGAAACTAATTTTTACTTTATGAATTACAAAAATCAGTTGGTGCAAACAGGTGAACTCAACGATGTCGGTGCCGCAATCAGACAAAATGTAGACAGAAGTTACCGCTTAGGTTGGGAAGGAAGTGTCACTCAACAGGTTGGCAAATACTTAGCTATTCATGGTAATTTGGCCTTAAGTGCCAATAAAATTGAAGCATTTGATGAAGCGATATTTGATTACACCCTTGATTTCGAAAAAGTGATTATTGCTCATTCCAACACAGATATTTCATTTTCACCAAGTGTCGTCTCAGCCATCCAAGCGATGGTCAAACCTATAGCAAATCTAGAAATAGAACTGTCATCAAAATTTGTATCTAAACAATATTTGGACAATACTTCTAATGATGCTCGTTCGCTACCTTCCTTTCATTACGAAAATCTTAGAGCCGCTTGGACGCTACATTCAAAGTATTGGAAATCGGCAAGCATCACGTTATTGGTCAATAACCTTTTTGATAAAAAATACTCAAGCAATGGTTATACCTATAGTTATATAGTCAATAACTTAATCACGGAAAATTTTCTTTATCCGCAAGCAGGAAGACATATTATGGTTGGTTTTAGAATTGGTTTATAAGTTATGTAATTGAGTCCAGTCCGAAAATGCTCACTTTTTAATAATCAATCGTTTTTACCCCTGCCAATAAATGGGAACAATTGATTATCAAATTAGTATATATATATGATATTTAAATATGATCTTGTAATTACTTTTCGGACTGGACTCGTAATTGGAATTTTAGATACCTTAACAGTAGCTTTACAAATATTAATATATTATTATTCGATATACAAGTACATTTCTTTTACATTTGTGCCTTGTTATATTTGTTCTAAACATAATGATGGTAAGACAGCTTCAAACAAGTTTCCTTTTACCTTGTTAGGTTGTAGAATAATAAATATTAATTTATCAAAAGAATTCGGAATCGTAGCAAGGTAATACATATATCTATGTGTGCTAGTCTTACTTCTTTTCAAAATCAAAATTTTCTCTTATGACTCTACTTACGTTACTTACATATATAGCCATAGTTTCTCTTGCACTGACCTTGGTCATGATTTTTGGATTTAAAGTTCAAAAATCAGCAGTGATGACTTATCTACAAAATTTTACAGGCATACTTTTTTTGTTTTCAGGTTGGGTAAAGGCCGTCGATCCGTTGGGTACTGCGATCAAAATGGGCGATTATTTTGCGGAGTTTTACGCCACCTTTTCAGATTCCGCTTTTAGTTTTATAGCACCTTTATTTCCATTTCTAACCAGTTATTCTACTGCTTTCGCCATAGTAATGATCATATTTGAAATATTATTGGGTGTAATGTTGATCTTGGGCGATAGACCCAAACTCACCGCATGGTTGTTTTTTCTACTCGTGTTCTTTTTTACCTTCCTCACAGGATTTACTTTTTTGACAGGTTATGTACCAGGAGATGTCAATTTTTTCACTTTCTCAGGATGGGGAGAATATAAAGTCAGCAATATGCGCGTCACGGACTGTGGATGTTTTGGTGACTTTATCAAACTAGAACCGAGGATTTCTTTCTATAAAGATCTTTTCTTGATGATACCTGCCGTATATTTTATATGGAGATACGATGATATGCACACTATTTTGGATGGTAAAAAGCGAAATAGCATCTTATTTGCATCAACCGCAATCTTGGTATTGTATTGCTTTTACAATTTTTATTGGAATGAACCACATATTGACTTCAGACCATTCAAAAACAATACGAACATAGCAGAGATCAAAAAAACTGAAATTGATGCTGCCAATGCAGTAAAAGTCATTGCCATGAAAATGAAACATAAAACTACGGGTGAAATTAAAGAATTCTCTTACGAAGAATACCTTAAAAACCTTTCCGCCCTTACCGATGAATATGAAACCATAGAACAAATAAAAACAGAACCAAGCATCAAGGCTACAAAAGTAAGTGAGTTTTCCATATTTGATTTTGAAGATAATGAAAAAGCAGATATTTACCTTGCAAATCCTAAACCGCATTTTATGATACTCATTTCCAAAGCAGAGTATGAAGCCAAATCTGCAAAACGAATGGTACAGGACTCTACTTTCGTGATAGACACAATTCCACAAGATAACGGTGGTGTATCAGTGGTTAAAAATCTAAAAGGTATTACAGAAAAAGAAGAGACTTATTACGAAATAACATGGGATAAAGATTTTATCAAAAGAATGATAAATACCATCAAACCATTATATCAAGCGGCATCTAAAGATAATGTAGAAATGTCAGTAGTAATCAGTGGCGTAGATGCAGAAAAAGCTAAATCACTAGCAGAAGCCACAGGTATAAATGTACCATATTACACGAGCGACGAAAAATTGCTCAAAACCATCATGCGTTCTAATCCAGGTATAATCCTATGGGAAAATGGCGTATTGTTACAAAAATGGCATTACAAAAAGTTGCCTGATTATCAGGAAATCAAAGCCACTTATTTGAAGTAATTTCATAAGCGGTAGTGCGGCTTGAAGACATACTACCGCTAAGACTTCATGTTTATCCCATTGTTGGCTAAATGGCTCCAAAACTGTGCTATTGCCGTATGGCACATTGGTAAACCTTTTTCCTGATGGCTTCAAAAGTAAGGAGCAATTTACCCATTTTCTTAATACATTTAATATGGGAGTAAATTCTATTTGCCTTATTAAAACCGATACGATGACTTAGACGTTCGTTTTTTGTCTCAAATTCAAAAAAAAATCTCAATCGGTATGTCCAAATTTATTATGGTTAAGTTGGTTTTTGAATTCGAACTATGGAATATAATATCTAAAATTACTTAAATGCAGTATATGTATTCTGTTTTTCGATAATTATGAAGAATCTAAATTATTTATTTTTAAATTAGCATAATTCAAATTTTTGATTTACCTTTACAGTATTATTTCAGAATCTCCGGTAAATTGCACCCTTTATCTAGTGCATTCTGAAAAAGACTTATATGGAATTTTTAATTATTTAAATTAATAAAAAAACACAATATCATGTCTAAATATCTATATCTTATTTTCCTTATTTCAACCATGTGTGAATTATCAGCGCAATACACCCCCAAAAAACCATTTGAACAGCTCACTTTCAAAAATCTTGATCCTGTTTACCATACGACTTTTTATGATGAAGAATTTACAAAACTAGGAAGTGATGGATATAATTGTTTTGCTGACTTAGGAATAACAGAGCCATTAATATATGAAAACTTCCTTTTTACAATCAGTTTTAATACAATAGAATCTTCCAGTAATTTTGGAAATTACTATATCACCTGTATGAATTTAGATGACGGTCGCATTGTGTGGAGAAATAAAGTTTTTTTGGATGAAGTGCCAAATATGGAGATTCCCCGGATCTTAAAAATAAATGAAAATAAACAATTGGAAATAATAGGGCAAAAACGAATATCCGACCACGATACTAGAGTTTTCTTTAATGATTTAATTTTTTTTAAAAGAACATATGCTACATCAGATGGTGCTTTTATTTCCCTTACGCATCGTCCGATTACTGATCCAGAAGCATATCAGATGAAGTATCAGCAATTTGAAGAAACGCTTTTTTTTGAAGAAACGGAAAATAAATATAGGATTGTAGAAAAGTTGGATATAGGAGGCAGAATAGGGTTCAAAAGTTATGTAATTGATGACAGTGGGGCATTATTCACTGGGCCAGATACTTTAATGTATGCATACTTTGATGGTTTTGTAAATAATGTAAATATTCTACCAATTGGTATTGATTCTTTAGTGATGATGGAAATCGTATTTGAAGACTCGGGAGACACATTTATAGCTTTAAGGTATCTCACGTATGATCTTGATCTTATCAATGAAGTTAGGATCAAGTCTCCAGTAGTAGAAAGCTTACCTAATATTAGATTGGTAGAAATTTCACCCGATAATTCCAAAATTCTAATGGGTGTTTGGCAATTTGGAGATATTCAATATCCAGAAGAGCACGTCTTATCTTTGGTTGTAGACAAAAATGGTAATATTCTTAATCAAGTAAGGGCATCTTTAAGCACTGGACGCATTTATGATTGGTACTCAGATGATACTATTATTCATAGATATGGTAGATCAGAAGGTATCAGAAAAAGACCGATACCTACTTATAATACATTCTTTTTTGCAACAAGTTCCGAAGATTTTCAAACGGACATTTTGAGAGAATATATCATTGAAGATTCCACTAGATCAGCAAATATGGTCGAGATATTCAGATATAAGGAACTAGAGATAGCTTTTCTAGGAGAATCAGCATTTTTTAAGGATGAGTTTGGATATAGTAAAGATTTTGGTGCACAAGCATTTAGCATCGTAGCATTTAGAAAGGGTGATTTTATACCAGAGGGCATTTTGTCATCTACTAATGAAGAGATTCAGTACGTCGATAGCCATAAACTAAAGTCATACCCAAATCCATCATCGGGAGCTTTCACACTTGAGTTACAAGATATATCAGGTGATGCAGATCTGCGAGTCTTCGATATGGCAGGACGTAATGTTTATGTACAGTTCGGATTAAAAAATGGAGAAACCAATATAGATTTGACTTCCTTACCATCTAGTATGTATGTGTACAAAGTTTACCAAGACAGTAAGGTGATAGGAAGCGGTCAGTGGATCAAGATATAGAAAGTTGCATAGTGCAAAAAGGGTTCTCATTGCATTCCATCGAAAACGGGAGCAGTGAGCACCTTTTTTATTAATAACTAAAGTTTCGGCGATATTAAATAACTGATTATAAGTTAATTAGAAATAATAAAACATTATATATGTACATTTAATTCGTTGTAAATCAATCACTTAATCATTATTTACCCAAATATATATTTTTATTCCCCA
>JBBRJL010000120.1:0-7162 GCA_038219375.1 Chitinophagales bacterium
ACTTTTTGCATTATTGGGTGTCACTGATGTGATACCAGACTTTATCGGAATGATCATACCACCGATCAAAACATACAAAAAGAGCAAAACTCCTGCTATTTTCCACCAAAATCCTTTCATATCATTGTCTTACAGACTATCTATTTTTTAATTATTTACAATCAACTTCTCCAAAGACCAGGGAAAAGCAATAACATGGCTCCCAATAATACAAAATCTACCCCTATTAACATCTTTACATCGTCCATTATTGTAGTATCCACAAGCAATCTGACACTTACTGTCGTAATTTTTAACAATAACAATACGATCGGCAACACCAAAGGTAAAGCAAGGATCGACATCATGGTACTACTACCGGAGTCCGCAGATGATATTACAGACACAAACGTGAAAACGATAGATATCCCGAATATACCTAATCCTGATCCCATAAAGAACAACCCATAGTCCTTGACAGGAAATCCCGTAAACACAAACATCACACCCAATATGATCAAAAACAAAACACATAAAAACATGAAGTTGTAGAGCAACTTGGCTACGATAAGGTCGATAGGATCAAATAAGGTGTAGTAATATAGGTACGTTTCTTTTTTTTCTTGAAGAAAACTTTTAACAATAGCATTGAGTCCAGCAAAAAGCATGATGATCCATATGAGAATCGTCCATTCACGTGGATTAATATTATTGAAAGACTTATAAACTATGAAAACTACCGTAGTGGCAAATAGGAATATTCCACCCAAAGCAAACTTTTGTCTGAATTCTATTGACAATTCTTTGATAAAGATATCTTTGATTTTGATGATGTTCATTACCCATGTATTCGGGTCAAAGGTACGGGTAATTTATTTGGGTTAATAACAAACGAATAAGAATTAGGAGTCTATTGTAAAAAAGCGCTATAGATTGGTTGTTATGATACTTAAGTGGGTAGTTTTTCTTATAAGCTTTATAACTCTGATCAATTTGATTTCTCAGCATGTGTTAAGCCAAATACTGTAAAAATAATCGATATTTATATCTTCAATACCCTCCTACTATGGAGTATATTACCAAACTTATCCATTGCACTAATGATATACAACCCTTTTTGCAAATCAAATGTGTCGATTTGTAAACTTTCATTTTCTGATTCAATCATGTAGTTGAAAATTACATTTCCCATCATGTCTGACAACGAAATCCTAGAGATGTCTGAAGATAGGTGTGATGCTGTAAAATGGTCAGAAAAAGGATTTGGGTAAACCATGAGATCTTTCTTTTCGACATTTTCATCTTCTACACTTACTAAAGGTGTACGGACTATAAATGTATCTACACTACAATCATATCCTGCTACACATCCATTTTTGTCAAATCGTACTAACAGTGGCTCCTCTAGTCTAGATGAATCAGAATATCGACGGTAACCATATGCTGCATAGCCACCATCATCCATCTGAACTACATCCAGGAAATTGCATCTATCGAACAGCGTATCTCTGTGATCAAGGAAATTGATGCGTCTTTCCCATTCTTTTTGACCCGTGTTGTCGAGCTTTAAGACATAAGCTTCCGTATGTCTTACGGCTTGAAACTCAAATGAATTTACGATACCAGCTGCTATAACGCCTCCATCTCTTGTACCCCTTATTTTATTATAATCGTAAGTATTAGGTTTTCCAGGTCCTGAACCAATGTCTAAAGTAGTGTATTCCCAAATAGTCCTACCTGTGGTATCTACACAAAGCAACTGTATGTGTGATGCTAAATTTATCCGTATACGATGCTCTAGTATATAATTGCCTCTAGTATCTATACCCATTACTGGGATTTGGTTTGATTGATTGCTACCTGCAGGTATCTCTATTTCTCTCACGATATTGCCTAAACTGTCTATAGTCCTCAGTACACTATAGTCAATAAAGTTTTTACTCGTTTTTGTGATGTGTGTAAGATTGCCTGTGCTGTCTGCTTGTAGATCCATAGTTCTTACAGTTCCATTCATATTGTCAGCTTGAAGTGGATATATTTTCTTAGCTAAAATGTTGCAGTCATAATCAGACCTAAGAAAGGCACTTCTTGCATTTTTATCACTACCTACACCCTCACCATACATGACAATGTTGTCCTTATACGACAATATGCCATTTAGTGCCACAAAATCACGCGTCAAATCACTAAATTCAAATCTACAATTTCTCAAACTATCACCATTATCCTTATCTACTTTTAATAAGTAATACACTTTTTCCTCGTTAAAACTATGGGATCCTATATACAGTTCATTATCGCCAATAGCAAATGTATTGAAATTAGCGCTATCTGTCCATAAATGTTTCCGACGCCAAACGACATTGCCATTTTCATCCAGTTTGGCATAAAATGCACAGGATGCTGAGTTACATATAGCTCCTGAGTTGATATAAACTTCATTATGATGGGTAAACACACTCCAAACCGTTTCTATTCTATTTTCTTCAAAGATTTTGAAACTTTTTATATAAGTGCTACTTTGTGCATAGGTGTGTGATATGGACAGGCAGAATGCTATCCATATCACACTTTTAATAATATTTATGGTTGTCCTATTAGGAATCATTATTGATTTATTGTTTGACCAATTTTTTATATTCATTAATGCCATGATCATTGACCATATATACAAAATATACTCCTATCGGCCATGATGCTTTGCTTATATCCACCACATTCTCTAACAAAGAATTTTGGTAATAGGTTTTACCAGTGATGTCACTGATTCTTATATGAAAAGGATTTTTTGACTGCACTGAGATTTGGACTTGGTCCGTGAATGGATTGGGCAAGATCTCTACCAAATTTATATTATATTAACAAACCTAAAACTACTCTTTTCAATGTGCAAAATTTCTGCTGGATTATTCCCTGTTAAACAATTACCATCAAAAATTAATGTTGAGTTGGACGGATTGAATTCAGAATTTCACAGTTGTAAAATTCATATTTTTTATCCGTGTATAAAAATCTTCTGTGCATGGTAATTTTGCAGTTTGTAAACTTTGTATTACCATGAAATGTTAATCTGCTACTGTTAAAAAATGCGACGATGATACCTAAGCCAAAAATGCTTATTTTTAACAATCTCATGAAACTATTAAAAATATGTTATAAAACAGACAATGTATTTCATTACAAAGATAAAGAATCATAACAACAGGCATAATATCCACTAGCACAATATACCTTCAGAAACCAATCTTGATTCTTATCTTTTTTGGCACATTCACACTTTAAAGCCCCTTCGCCTCCTGCACAATTACATTCTACTTGAGTATTATTTTGTATGCAAAAAGGTAATTTACTAAATTTCTCTACCAGTATCGCTTTATTCTTTTTATTTAAGTCAAGTACAAGCCGAAGGATATTTTTATCTTCAATTCTTATTATTCCATTTACAAGATCAGGTGAACCACTATCATTTTGATTATTTAAGGTGTAGTTGTACATCTTTTTTTTTGTCGTTATTAAAAGATTACCATTATCAAAATTAACTCTTGCTCCCTTTATCTTTGATACCTTGTTTTTCACATTAAAATTTGAACTTTTTATAATCCATATAGGCTGAATTTTTACTGTATCTGTGGGGAATATCACTATTAAATCATTACCGCATAATTGCCATAATTTTAAATCAGCCGATTGCGAAAAAGCAGAATAACTTAAACCAATAATAAATAAATTTAACAAAGTTTTCATTTTCAAAATTTTTATAAAAGTAAAAAAAGCAAAATAATTCTTAGAATTGAGTCCATTCCTTAAGCAAAAGACAAACGCACGATAATTTTCACAACGTTAAGTCATATATCACAATCAAAATGACTTTATCTCATATATTTGGTTTACAGAAAGACTTTCGAAATGGACTCAATATCTTTTTTAATTACTTGCCAATATTTTCAGGACTTTCAGTTGTCGGTGGAATTAAACCAGGACAACAAACGAAATACCCTGAACAACATGAAACTTGTTCATGCCAGCTAACACTTGCAATACTTCCACCACACTCGCAAGAATTAGTCTACCACACAACAAGCATAAGTTCCGGCATCACATTTCGCTGTGCATCCCGATGTTATACCAAGAACTATTGAAGTTTGTGAACATTCTGATGATCCAACTCCTCCAGAATCACAATTTCTTGGAACGTTGTTTTGAGTACATTTACAAGTAACTTTCTCTGAGATATCACCATCTACCCATGTGAAACCATTAATAAATAATACTGTTTCAAGTCCTATTAACTTTGTAATGCCAAAAACACCATTACTACCAATTTTATAAGTGATTAAACTATTATTGGTATTATTTCGAAAGATAATGAAATCATCTTCAATTTTTTCAAACGATATTTCATTTGCAAATTGGATAGGCGTATTGTATTGAATGAAATAAAAATCTTTACTCAATTTAGAGTAGAATAACGTACTATTCAATCCTGATTTATATATTAGAACATCGCTTTGAACACTGTTTGATGTTTGTGATAAATTAGTAGGCTTGAATGTACAAAATGATGTAAAAATAGTTAGAATTGAAAAAATTAAAATCTTCATCTTAAAAATATTTTGTTTTATTAAAAAAATAATTTTTCATCGCTTTGTTTCAGCTGGTGCGATAAACCATCCGCTAATATAGGTACATTTCTTTACACTTGGCGCCTTTTATGTAAAAAAACAATATTCACTCAATAATGACCTCAGGATGTTCACGAGTAGCATAAATATTGATTTACAATTTCCCTTTTAGCTTCCCTTAGCAAGATGTCTAAAAATAATGCACCGCAGCGAAAGCTACGACGTACGACCGCAAGATATTTCTCACCAAAGTCAGAAAAGACTTTGACGACCAGAAGATATATTTCTACCTAATTCTTTATTATAATATTATCTATTAGTCTCACACCATCGGCCCACACAGCCACACATGCTACTACATAATCCGATTGCGATAGATCCGTCACAGGTGTTAGTTTATGACCATCTACTATGGACAGATATTCTGGCTTAAAAGGTGCGGCAGCCAGTTTTTTTAATCCATTTTCTATCAATTCGGGAATAGATCTTTTTGTTTTGTTTCTATTTACCGCTTGAAGTGTTTTGTAGATGACACCAGCCTTTTCTCTAGTTTCAGGAGAAAGTCTTTCGTTACGCGAACTCATAGCTAGGCCATTCGCTTCTCTTTTTGTAGGACATACTACAAGTGATGTCTGTATGTCTAATGTTTTTAACATGTGATTTATGATGGTAAACTGCTGGAAATCTTTTTGTCCCATATACAGTTTATCAGGAGATACTATATCCAACAATCTTTTTACCACTTGGGCTACGCCTTTGAAATGTCCTGATCTGAATTTACCTTCCATAAAAGTGTCGAGTCCAGCTAAATCTATGTTTTGATCGTTTTGCGCTCCATTTGGGTACACTTCCTCTACTGTAGGTGCAAACACAATATCAATGTTGGTGGAGATCAATTTCAGTAAATCGCCTTCCAGGTCACGGGTATATTTGTCAAGGTCTTTTTTATCGTTAAATTGGGTAGGGTTTACAAAAATCGACACAATTGAGACGTCATTTTCTCTCTTACATTTCTTAGCCAAGTTAATATGCCCTTTATGCAGTGCACCCATCGTCGGTACAAATCCTACAGAGTCTCCATAATCCCTATTCCTTTTGATTACTTCTTCTAGTTCTTTTGCACTATGAATTACACGTATCATTATAAAACTATTTTTTATTTGAATTAAACCATTTTTTTAGAATCAACTCAGCAGGCTTTTCTTGCGGAGTATAGTCTTTTTCAAAATAGCCTTCGTGTCCCATATTGTCAGGAAACCACTTCCACAAAAACCCGCCTCCCCAAAAATCTTCTTCACCAAAAGTGGACCATAATGCATCATAAGCATTACACTGAGCTTGATTGTTTATAGTAAGTGTTTTAATATTTTTTTCGAGTTCCCATGTTTTACCTGCACAGCCATCTACTGAAAGATACCCATATTCTGTAAATATGATCTTTTTCTGTTGCTTGTACGCAAAGCTTTTTAATGCCTTTTTGATGGGCTTCCACTCTTTGTACAGTAGATTTATAGTTGGGTTTTGTGCCTCCGACAATGGAAAGTAACTACTGATTCCAATATAATCTAGTTCATCCCAAAAAGTGACATCCTGATAGTTGTCCCAATTGGCAGAATAAATTAATTGACCCTTATATGTTTTTTTAATATCCTTTATGAGTTCCTTCCAGAAATTTGGTCTTTTTTTGACAGCAACATTGTATTCAGTGCCGATACAAAACATTTCCACATTATGTTTTACTGCGATCTGGGCAAATTCCATAATATATGCCTCATAACTTTTTTCCCATGCATTCCAATCCGATTCCTTATCAAAATCCATATCTCCTACCCATCCACCACCAATATACACCTGAGGCTTTAGCATTATTTTGAGTCCTTCTTCTCTAGCTGCGATAATGGAACTTTCTATGCCATCACTTTTTTCTCCCCACCATTGTCGTTCATTATTAAAGGAAACATTTGGCTGTCCAGATCTACTGAATGCATACGGTACAAATGCTACCCATTCCGCATGGATATCAGTGAGACGTCGCAAAGATTTACCAGTCAAAGGCTTTGGCGGAGCTACGACGGTGATTCCTTTTATTGGACTTTCGATAGAATTAAAACCAAAACGCTGACCATCTTGATTTTCCTGAACAAAAGCAAATGCTATATTAAGGAAGACTAAAAATGCAATACCAAAAAAAACCTTATTCTTTAAAAAAGACACTTTTAAAATTTGGTGACAAAAGTATGATATTTATCACGATACCATTAATATTCTTTATAAAATATTACTTAAGCTCAAAAAATTACAACAAAATGACAAAAGGATTCAGTTATTCAGCCAAACAAGTTGTATAAATCTTCGTATTCAAATAAACAGTCAAATACATATAATATTAGCGTCTAGCTATATTATTAGTAATTAAGACCAAACATTTCTAAATTTGTCACTTTATTGTTGATAAAATCGAAATAGAAATGAAAGCAGCAACGTTGCATCAAATAAAAAAGGAATTGGAGACTAGTTCTCCCCAAAGGATCATGTCTTTACTTATGAGAATTATAAAATCA
>JBBRJL010000121.1:0-7140 GCA_038219375.1 Chitinophagales bacterium
CTCTCCCCACCGCCCAACCCTTATGGCAGTATGATTTGTCTGAATTAGGTTTATATTATGATTCTGAAAAAAATGAGTACAGTTATGAAGTGGAGGCTTTTATTGGCATAATTGGCACTTCCTTATTTATCAAACTCAATAATAATGAAATCTTGGTTTTAGATATACATTCAGGTATATTAAAAGAAAAATTATCCTTTATTGACAAAATGATTGGCGAAAGCAGCATTAGAAGACCCGACGCTGATATGCCATTTTTTAAAACTAAGTATATCATTGATGAAAAAGCATCATTAATACAGGCCTTATTTGTTGATCTGTATTACGAAATCGAGCACAAAAATGATAAATCTTATACCACAGTATTTGGGTTGAAAAATGAGTACGAAAAACATGGTATCAACCCGCAGTATATAAGTAATGACAATGTTGTCTTGGATGATAAATTGTATTTTATAATTCAGGACCAAAGTCGTTTTGCTGTTTTAAATACCAACTCAAAGTTAATTGAATACGTGTCAGAACCTATCATGATAGAAAACCGAGAAGACAGATTTTCAAAACTCAAAGAAATACAAGTGTCTGAAGATAAAGTATATGTGTTGGCCAGTGATAACACTCTTCATATCTTTCAAAATGAGAATCGATCATAAGTCAGTTTAATTAAAAACTCATAAATGAATACTCAGATCCCCGCTCAATCTCACCCGTCAGCCCTCCGCTCACTACCATAACTGGGTAGATCGTATTAATTTTTTTTAAACATTTTAAAAAATAAATAAAACATGAAACACATATTCCAAATACCGATTTTACTCCTGATGCTGTTTGCGTCGGGATACTCTTTCGCTTCTTCTACATCATGCGCTATGATGGCTGGAGGTGAGATAGAAGTTTTTGTCACTGACGCTTGCTCTGAGACATCAAGTACAGGAAAAATCAATCTCGTGATAAGTGGTACTTCTGGGCCTTGGGAAGTACGTTATAAAAAACTTATTTCTAATGCCTACGTCGTAATTCAAACTACGAATGTAACATCAGTTATAAATACTCATTTAGAAGGTCAAATAGAAGATAAGGGCGAGCTCCTTCCTTCATATTACCTCATAGAAGTGGTAGATAGTGAATGTGCAATCGCACTTGTAGAAGTATTATTAGGTGTTATTGACCCTATCACCATCACGGCAACTTCTGATCCAATTTGTCTACCTGGTACTGGGTCAATATCAATTGATGTATCAGGAGGGATAGAGCCTTATACTTTTTTGTGGAGTAATGGTGCACTGTCGGTAGTGCTATACAGTTGAAGTACACACTTATGGAACATACTACACGTGTGAACAGGATCGAGTGATGATGATAAGTATAGTATAGGCAGTCAACTTCCAGCTGTCTGGACATTATATGATGAACGTTATAAATCCTAATTCGTTATCTGTATAAACTCAGTTTCTCAGTATGTAAAATATATGATATTCCAAATATATTTTATTTTGATATTTAATCTTCTTAGTTTGGATTTACTACTTTTGTCATTCTTTAATATGTATAGACATGATTTCTAGACCTTGGTGGTTATTATTTTTTATCATTTTGATTAATGTATCCGTTGGGTATGGGCAAAAACCTGCCTTCTTAACTGATTATGACAAAAAATGGGTAGATTCTGTTTTCAATAGCCTTACACTAGACGAGAAGATAGGCCAATTGCTGATGCCACGTGGCAACTATTCTGGTAAACCTCATGATGTTGCAATGCTCGAGCAATGGGTCAAAGCATTTAAAATCGGCGGAATCGTTTTTTTTGCTTCCAATCCTACTACGCAAGCCCAAATAACCAATCGCCTTCAGAAACTATCTAAAACACCTATGATTATCGGTCAAGATTTTGAATGGGGACTTGGCATGAGACTAGATAGTACCGATCGCTTTCCTTATGCAGTGACTTTGGGTGCTATCCAAGGAAAGGATTATTTAATAGAAGCGATGGGAAAAGAAGTAGCCCGACAATGCAAAAGAATCGGTGTTCATATCAATTATGCTCCCGTAATAGATGTCAATAACAATCCTAATAATCCTGTGATCAATTTTAGGTCATTTGGTAGCAACAAAGAAGCAGTGGCCAACAAAGGACTTGCATATATGAGAGGTATGCAGAGTCAGCAACTATTCTGCACCGCCAAACATTTTCCAGGACATGGAGATACTGACGTGGATTCGCATCATGACTTACCTATTATAAAACACGATATCAAAAGACTCTCTGAGGTAGAACTGTATCCTTTCAAAAAACTGATAGATGCAGGGTTGAGCGGTATCATGACTGCGCACCTTAATATCCCGGCGCTAGATAGTACTATGGGGTTAGCGTCTACTTTTTCACCAACTATTGTGGATAAATTATTGAGAAAAGAATTAAAATTTGAAGGCCTTATCTTTACAGATGCCATGGAAATGCAAGGCGCTATCAAAAACTTCCCGAAAGGAGAAGCCATGGTACAAGCATTATTGGCAGGAAATGATATACTCGAGACTTTCATCGATGTTCCTATCGCATTTCAAGCAATAAAAGATGCCGTTAATAGCGGAAGAATCAGTATGCCCTTTCTAGATGCAAAAGTCAAAAAAATCTTAAAGGCAAAATCTTGGGTAGGATTGGACAAGTACAAACCAATAGAACTAAAAAATCTAGTCGAAGACTTAAATTCTATTCAGGCTGACGTTCTGAATCATCAGTTTGTACATGAGAGTACAACTTGCCTTAAGAATGATATAAACCTACTCCCAATAAAGGACCTGACACAAAAAATAGCGGTTATTTCGATGGAAGGTCCGTACGAATCTGATTTTTCAAAAATGGTCAATAATTATGTCAATGCCGATTATTATCATATTCCAAAGGATGGAAGTGACTCTTTAGTACAAAGTATTATAGATGAAACAGTTTTGTATGATGTCGTTTTAGTAGGTGTACATTTGATCAATATCAGGGCAAGTAGCAAATACGGCCTGACACCTACCAATTCAAAACATATTAGTAAGTTGGCAATATTAGACAATGTTGTAATCTCGATTTTTGGAAATCCATTTATTCTTGGTAAAATTCCTGCACTTTCAATGTCTCACAGTTTATTGATGGGTTACCAAATGACGCAATTCACCGAATCAGCAGCGGCTCAAGCTATTTTTGGTGCAATACCGACTAAGGGTAGGCTTCCGATTTCGATGGAAAATTCGTTTTATGAAGGAATGGGCGTTGACCTATATCCGATTCAAAGATTAGCCTATGGCGTACCAGAATTAGTAGGTGTTGACAGGGTTATATTACAACAAAGACTTGACTCCGTGGTCAATTCAGGTCTTTCGGGCAGATCTTATCCCGGATGTGTTTTGCAAGTGACCAAGGATAATATGGTCATTTTTCAAAAACCCTATGGATACCACATATATGAAGATGGACAAATGGCTTTCTCATCATCCCTAGAGCTAGAGAATAAATTCGATTTTATAGATGATGCGATGGATAATAACGCATCTCTCCAAACTACGCTCAAAAAATCTCCTTCTCAAGTCATTGACCCAAAAGGTGAGGTAAAAAAAGATGATTTGTACGACCTCGCTTCTTTAACAAAAATAAGTGGTACTATGCTTGCCGTCATGCAGTTAATGAGTGAAGGAAAATTTGACTTGGATGCACGATTAGGGGATTATTATCCAGAATTTAAAGGTAGTAATAAAGCTGATCTTACTTTTAGAGATATGCTCACACATCGCTCAGGACTAAAATCGTGGATTCCTTTCTGGAAAGATGCCATAGACACTTTGGCTACGGTGAAAAATGCTTTAGAATTGCAACCTGAGTTAGCAAACAGGTGTGTTTTTATTTACAAAAAACCAGGATTCTTTAAAAGGCTTTTTGGTAAAAAACCTACAAAAATAATTGATTATACAGCATCCATAAAAAATGACCCATCGTTGTGGAATACTATGGTCGACAAATATGGGTTAACATGGAAAGAAAAGACATTCCAAAATGAAAAGACAAATGAATATTCGGTTCAAGTAGGTGATCATCTTTGGCTTCACAGGGATTATCGCAAAAAAATGATTCAGCAAATCAAGGAATCAGATCTGAATACACCTTCTAAAAATGCAAAGGGAAGTAAATATGATTATGTTTATAGCGATTTACATTTCTATCTTTACCCAGAAATCATTAGAAGGTTGACTGGCAAAAATATGACGACGTATTTACATGAATCTTACATAGAACTAGGCGCAAACACACTCGGATATAATCCAAATGTATCCCTAGAAAAAATAGTGCCGACTGAGTATGACAGTTTATTTAGAAAAAACCTAATCCATGGACGAGTACACGATGAAGGCGCAGCCATGATGGGTGGGATTTCTGGTCATGCAGGACTTTTCGGTAATGCAAATGACCTTACGAAATTGATGCAAATGTATCTTAATAATGGAAGTTATGGTGGTAAAAAATATATTGATCCTTTTGTAATTAGGGAATGTACCAAGTATCAGTTTCCCGAAAGTCAATGGAGAAGGGGAATTGGTTTTGACAAAAAAGATTTTAATCCATCCATCCAAAATGGTCCTTCCTTAGCTTCAGAATTTAGTTACGGACACTCCGGATTTACAGGCACTTTTACTTGGGTTGACCCAAAATACAATTTAGTCTATGTTTTTCTTTCCAATAGGGTCTATCATAGTCGCAAAAATAAAAAAATAAATGACCTGAATATCCGATCTGAGATAGGGAATCAGATTATAAAAACAATCATAGAGTCCAATCAAAAAAAATAAAAGTAAAGCAATGGTAATAAAATCAGTAAATGGTAAATCACCAATTTTCGGTGAAGATTGTTATATCGCAGAAAATGCCACCATTGTGGGAGAAGTAACTATGGGTGATCAATGTAGCGTTTGGTTTAATGCAGTAATACGTGGAGATGTCAATTACATCAAAATGGGCAATAAGGTCAATATTCAAGATGGTGCAGTCATTCATTGTACCTATCAAAAGTATCCGACGATCATAGGAAATAATGTGTCTGTAGGCCATAATGCCATTGTTCATGGTTGTACGATTCATGACAATGTATTGATAGGAATGGGCGCTATTGTTATGGACAATTGTGTGGTAGAATCCAATTCTATCATCGCAGCTGGAGCAGTGGTGACTCAAAATACACATGTGGAAGCAGGCACAATCTACGCCGGAGTACCTGCCAAAAAAGTAAAAGATATCCGTCAGGAGCTAATTTCTGGGGAGATAGATAGAATCGCCAATAATTATGTGATGTATTCGGGTTGGTTTAAAGAATAATTAATCAATATCAATCCTATTTACCGTATCCTTAAACTTCATATAAGCTGGAATGACCTCGGAGATTACATCTTTTAATGCAAGGATAAATCTCAACTTGGTCGTAAACCTGTGGTGAATCATACTGACTTCTCTCACAGGAGTAGGTGCATAAAAAGGTATTACCCTAGACTTTCTGTCAGGCGATAGATTCCATGTAGCTAGTTCAGGTATGATGGTCATACCGCCACTTGCTTCGGTAATATTCATTAGAGATTCGATACTTCCAGCGTTATATTTTATATTGCTCTGTTCAATATTTCTTAGTTCGCACAATTTTATCATTTGGTGACGCATGCAGTGTCCTTCTTCAAGTAACCAAAGATGTCTAAAATCTATTTCTTCAGGGAGAATATAGGCCTTATCTATT
Organism: Chitinophagales bacterium; assembly: GCA_038219375.1. Lineage (GTDB taxonomy): Bacteria > Bacteroidota > Bacteroidia > Chitinophagales > Saprospiraceae > OLB9. The sequence continues at coordinate 5,757 of JBBRJL010000121.1, forward strand.
CTTTTATGCAAGAAAACATAAAATTCTTCATAAAACATTGGATAAGTAATAAGTGATTTTTCTTCAATGGGTGTGACAAGAATTCCTGCATCAGTCTCTGAAGTTTTTAATTTTTGAAGGATAGATTTTGTGGTTTCTTCTTCAATGATTAACTCAGTATCTGGATATTTTTTACTAAATAACTGTACAAAAAGTGGTATAATGTATGGCGCTAGCGTGGGAATTATACTTACTTTTAACGATCCTTTCATGTCTTCCTGATGAAGATCGGAAGCAAGTTTTTCCATTACTTGGATTTCTTCAAGAATTTTGACGATTTGACTCGCTAAGACTTCTCCTTTTTCGGTCAGCGTTACAGGATTGCTTTTTCGGTCGATCAGGATAAGGCCAAGTTCATCTTCCATTTTCCTTATCGCCATACTCAATGCAGGTTGAGATACGTTGGATTTGATGGCTGCAAGGCTGTAATTCCTCGTCGCTGCCAAAGCAATAAAATACTTTAATTGTGATATTTGAATATTCATAAGCAAAAATTATAACGTTATAAAATCATAAATTGTTGCTTATAGTTAAATTCATTTACATTTGCAAAGTTTTTGAGTGAAACGTTTAACGTAATTCATGCAGAAATAATATCGAAATGTTTAAGCGGTTTCCTTTTAAAGAAAAGGAAACCGCTTTTTTTATTTAGTTTAGCTTAAATTTTTCTAATACTCTTACAGATATTAACAGCTTCGTCAATAGCATTATTATCGCCATCCAAAAATGTGATGATGACAAAAAAGTTTGTATCAGAATTCGGATCTATGACACCCATTATGAATATTTTAGCCCCATCCAATGCACCTTCAGCGTATCCACCTTTGAAACCATTAAAATTGATTGTGCTTACATCGTCTATTCTTCCCAGATTGAGAGATGCCGCTATACTCATTGTATATCCTGTAATATCACTATCATCAATAGCCTCATCTGTAAATGGAATAATAGTCATCTCCATGCCGTCGCCACTTGCCGAAAATTCTTCACCAGTACTTACTGTCTCTTGAAAATCATCAGCTAGCGTAAACGAGATACCATAATCTTCCCAAGTATAGGATTGTTGCGCTACGGATTGAGTTGAAAATACAACAAAAGAAAGTAGTAGAATAAAAAGGGATTTCATGATTTTAAATTTTAGATTGTTAAATAAAGGACAAAAGTATATATATTCCACTACTATTGTTATAGTGGAATACCCCTAATTAAAAATTAAATCAATAAAGTCTAAAAATCAATATTTTATACAAACATTCTTAGCTTCTGTAAAAAAATGTAATGCTTCCATTCCTCCTTCACGACCTACACCACTGTTTTTTACACCACCGAAAGGAGTCCTTAGATC
>JBBRJL010000122.1:0-7094 GCA_038219375.1 Chitinophagales bacterium
GCTCATCAAAAAAATTGAAAGCTTCTGGATTGTCTAAAAAATCAAGGGCAACTAATCATTCACCCTTATGACGAGTTAATTTGACATAATTGTTTTCATTCTCCTTGCAGGATCTTTCATCTTATCACAGAATATAGTGCGCCGGAGACAAAGGCTTGTTTGTCTTTTGCACCCATGGTTACAAAACATGTCGTCCCGATGGGTCTTTTTACGGATGATTTTCGTCGCATATTTTGTAAGGGCGAATAATCAGTCGCCCCTAAAAACATTTTACTTTGTACTATCCTCAACGTTTATATGTGTTCCGATTTCCCAAAGCTAGGGTTGCAAACTTCCACATAGCCAATCTCCCCTTTAGGGGTCGGGGGTTAGCAGATTTGCATAGTATTAGGGCGCGGTGGGAGGAATCATTATTACAGGAAGATTTATGGTCTAAAAAGTATCAAGAAAGGAAAATGAGATGCTCTTCTATCTGCTAGAAATCCAGTACATAAGTCTGGCCAAATAGCTTGGTATTATTCCGATACAAGAAGAATCAGACCAACTTGCTAATCTTACTTTGACTTTAAAAATGTTAAAATTTTAACATGTGTTGCCTTTTTTAATAATTTAACTTTCTGAATATTATAGGTTTAAAGGAAAACACTTATATTAAAGTGATTTTTGAATTATAATTTTTGAACCTTGAACGGATATTTACTCTTCGATATTTTTCTTCAGAGTGAGGTTTCTGATCTGACGCCTCCAATTAATGCGGAACTGATAGATAGTCAAATCAGAAAAGCTTTGCTTTTTGGTTTATTTCCTGTGGTGATAGCTTTTTCATTTATTGTCTTTGTCATCTACAGATCTAAAAGAGAAACCTTATTCAAGCAAAAGGAGATACAATTACGGCTTAGTATAGCAGAAGGAGAACTCAAAGCGCTGAGAGCTCAGATCAATCCTCACTTTATATTTAACTGCCTTAATTCCATTCACCATTTCATCCAGACTAAGGATTCACAGGTTGCAGGCAGTTATTTAATAAAATTTTCCCAACTGGTACGCTATGTATTGGAAAGCTCTGCAAAAAGAATGGTGGATATGCAGGAGGAAATTGAAAACAATAAGATTTACCTACAGCTTGAACAGATGCGGGTTAATTCCTCATTTGATTTTCACTTTGAACTCGCTCAAGAATTAATTGGAAGGGATATCCAAATCCCCCCAATGTTTATCCAGCCTTTTTTGGAAAATGCAGTCTGGCATGGGCTTTCAGAAGGTGGAAAGCTTAATGTTTACTTTTCAGAATTTGATCAAGATCATCTCTGCTGTAAAATCAGAGATGATGGAAAATCCGATCAGGTTAAAGAGTCTTATGATTTAAGCAATGTCATTAAAAAGACTTCTATGGGAGTACATCTGATGAAAGAACGATTTGATTTCTACAATGAACTGAATAAAACCAAAGCATCCTTTTCATTCAATGAAAACCAGGAGAATGGTATGGGTAGGGAAGTTAGAATTTTGATTCCGTATGAAGATTAAAGCTATGGGCTACAAGACTGTTATTATAGAAGACGAGAAGCATGCACAAGAGAATCTTCTAAGATTGCTCAATCAGCATCCAGAATTTGAACTTGCGGGAATTGCAGAGTCTGGAATAGCTGCAGAAGAACTGGTAGAACTAGCGAACCCAGATTTGGCAATATGTGATGTGATGCTCAAGAATGGGACTTCTTTTGATTGGCTTTCTTCACGGAAGAAAATTGAATTTGCCTTGATATTTACTACCTCCTATGAGGAATATGCAGTCAGAGCCTTCAGATTGGCAGCTGTGGACTACCTGGTCAAGCCTATAGATCCAATTGCATTTGAAGATGCATTGAACAGATTTAAGTCTAAGAAATATAATGGGGGTGAACACATCAGGAATTTATTGAATAACCTGACTCTACTTCAGGAAAAGCCGAAAATAGCTCTCCCGAGTTTTACCGGATACACCTTTGTGGATGTAAATGAGATTATCAGATGTGAATCAGATAATACCTACACGACCTTTTACTTAAAAGATAAGCGGAAGATCATTGTATCCCGCACTTTGAAAGACTGCGAGGATATGTTGGACGGGTACAGGTTTTATCGCATACACAATTCACATCTGATCAATTTGGATTATTTGAATGAATATATCAAAGGAGAAGGCGGGCAGGTAAAGCTACTAGACGGGGCTGTGCTGGATGTATCCAGAAGAAGAAAGGAGGGTTTTTTAAAAAAACTAAGATAAGTAATGCCGGATAATTAATTAAATCATCCGGTTACTAGAGTATCTGTACCGATTTCCAATTGGGCGTGGCAGGAGCAGATCAATTGGAGGACATTGGTTTAAAATTTCAAAGATATGAGCAAGCTGGTCGCTTCTACATTTATTGACAAAGGTTCCATATGGCTATATCTGGATGATGAGTTGATAGCAAAAGGAAGCGAAACAGTTACGATGGATTTACCTGCCGAGGAGGAGTTTATTCTACATTGGTTTGTAAAGGCTCCCAAAGGAACTACCTATTCGATAAGCATATCTTCTCCTAAGGAGGCGCAATATCAATTAACAAAAATAACTAAGGAATCAGGAAAAGACTTTGGAATATTCACATTTTCATTTTAAACACTACTATCATGGATGAAGAAATTAATAACCTGCTTAAAACAACTTATAAGATCTGTCTTGACGAGGCGGTTCATCTTATTCTAGCATTTCTAAAAGAGCCAAAACTGAAAGAATTAGCATTAAGTGAGGCAATTGGCGGTACAGTATCAAGAGATGCAATAAAAAATGAATTTGGTGCCATTTTTAATGGTAGTATGGGGTGGTATTGTCGAAATCAAGAAAATAATAACTACCCTAAACTATTTATAGCGTTCGAAGATGGTTCTTACGATGTGGGGAAAGTTCCTGATTTTCCTACTTCAGAAACATTATTGTGTCCCAGTTCCACATTTACTTACAAAGGGAATGATATAAACGAACAAGCTGTGCTCGACATGCTGCTAACTGATCAAATCCCGCTTGCTGGGAATATCCGGATATATAAAGCAGAAGTAATGAAATTTATAAATCAGTTGCCAGATGAATCTGATGGAATTCCATACAACGTATTTCCCTGCAGTTTTTTTGAAAACAGAGGTGCCGTCAATCGTGATATTGAAGAATTTCTTCTTCACGGAAGTTTGGTCGCTGTTAGATACTATTTTGGTTATGATACAAGTTATAGCCACAAGAAGTCAAATCGGATTCGGGTGATTTTTGTAGGAGTTGACTCAAACGGCAAAAATATTATTGAAACTGGTCCAATAACGACTGTTACTTCTAGGCTGGTTCAAAACTCTTGGCCACCACCTCCACCACCCAACTCCATTTAATAAAAACTATTTTCTGATAATGTTAACTTTGCAGGAAATCTCATCTCTGGCAATACTTATTCCAGTTTGTATAGCTGGAATTAAGCTCAAAACAGGCGACTTAAAACTTCGCCTGTTTTTTGGATTTCTACTATTTGGTGCAGTGGTAGACGGATTAGGCTTTCTTTCGAGTAGAACTAATTCCGTATCAAACATTCATGGATATTTCCTAATTGTATATATTATTTATGAAGCATTTTTTTTTCTTTGGATTGCTAGCTCCAATTTTAATACAAAGTTTCGAAATATACTTCGAGAATATACGGGTTCCATATTTTTATTATCTTTTGGATTTAAATTTTATCTCGAATCCGTCAGCCAAACGCTTGTTTTTCCGCACGAATTTTCATCTTTCTATCTAATTGTTACTTCATTTCTGTCTGGATTTTCATTGTTGCGTATGTCGGAGCAAATAGAAGATTTAATTCTTTACCCTTGGTTCTGGATATTATCTGGAATTTTTCTCTATTCTTTTGGTACATTTTTTATAGATGCTCTTTTATATACTCAAATCATTGAGAAAATCTGGGGCCTAAGAAATTATCTCAATATTATCCAATACGGTTTTTTTGTGATGGGTTTAATTCTGTTGTTGAATAAAAACAACAGTAATAGTCATCATCTTTCTATGGAATAGATATATGCATTCTTTAAACTCGATTTTAATATGCGAATGACTTTGTCCTATCCGACAACTAGCTGATCATCACCGATTACTGCTTCAGTCCCACCACCTACTTAAGGGGGCTGTTTATCAAATAAACTGCTTCTTACCTTTTGTATAAATAAACAGAACGGGCTGTTTTAAAATTACTAAAGGTTATGAAACCGACATTGATTATCCTATTATTTCTCATCTCATTAAAAGGCTTTTCTCAAGACTCCACTAAAATGATTTCTGCCCAGCAGGAAAAGGTAATTGCCCTGCAGAATGTAATTGATGCGAATGAAAAAGAGAAGGCCGCTTTAAAAGCTTCGCAAGCAGAGGTAATCCCTTGTTTGGATTGTATGCCAGAGCTGGGATGGATGTGGGTCTATGTATTAATGCCTGTTTTACTTTCATTACTTGCTGCTATCTATTTTATCAAGTGGCTGAAAAAGGAAGGATATAAAATTAGTAACGCGCTTTCTGATGATGTGCCAGAACTGCGCCTGGAAGAAGTTCAAACTGCACAGATAGATATGGCTAAGAGTAGAGCAAATATAGTTGATTTAAATGCTCTTAATCCTGCTAATCCGCAAGCAGTGCCTGTTCCAGTAGTCGTGGATACAATCACTTTACCAATGAATAGAAGTAGTAGTCGTTTGATAGCATTCCTGAGTTCTATGAGTGCCTCAGTATTGGCCATTTGCCTATTCTCCTATTACATGTATTTTGCAATCAAGGGGATGCCAATTCCCGAATTCGAAGATCTATGGACAATTCTTGCTGCCCTAGGACTAGGAATTGTACCTTATGCTACTAAGGTGATTAATGAGAAACCGAATAAGTGATCTAATGAATTATATTTTAACATTTAAAATTAATATACTATGAGCCAGATTAAAAATATTTTGGAACTTATCAAAAATGAAGGAGATATAAGGTTTGATGAAGGCCGACCAAATGCCAAGGGACAGAGCCGTATCGAATTTAAACTGCAGAAAGGTCACAAGCATGCCAAAGGATACCTTGACATGGGGGAAGAAGCTTTCAACGTGTCGATACGGGAATCTAACTATTCACAGGAATACCTTAAAAGGAAATTAAATTTGATTTTTGATACTCCGGCAAGTTATTTATTTGGTGAGGATGTAGCCATCGGCGAAATGTTGTATTTAGATGGCCAAGGAAAAAACGAGGAGGACTACCAAGTAGGAGGACTATATACAATCGAAAAGGAGACCGAACTATTTCAGTTGAAAGATGGGAATCGTTGTTGTAACCCCTCGTCTACACTCCAATATTCTGTGAACGCAACGTTTGAGAGAGGGTTTTGGGGGTCTTGTGTTAATTCCGCGGGGTATCCAAAAGGGGAAACACTGACGTTAGTTTTTGAAATCACCGCAATCCTTTAGAAAAAATGAAAATATTTAAAGTAGCAATCTTCCTTCTGATCATAAGCTCATGTGCCAAACCACTAGTGACCAACAATGACCGGGGGAGCTACAGGTTTGACAAAAGATATTTTACCTCCATTCCTGAGACTCCTGTAATCAACGATATACTTAGAGTGAATGTGGCTCTTTTGCCCCTTCCCGATGAACCGAAACTCGGTGTCATAAAACCTAAAAACTTTTTTGACCTCAGGGATTCAATTCCTCACACTTTCCTCAGGATCATTGGTGAGAAAGCGGACAGTATCCCCCAGATCATTGAGGCCATACAATCGGATCTCTCCAAAATACCGGTCCCTCGGCCAGCCAGCACCAGTACTAATGGTGCAAAGGCATTCAGAGATGACGTAAAAGACGAGGTGAAGGTCAGGTTACTCATATCCTCCGTTGCCAGGTATTACTACGACGAGCACCTGCTTCACCCCAATACACGTATTGAGCAGCTGTCTACAGACATCAAGTTGACTGGTAATAATTTTACGATCAAGACGATTGATAGACTTGAAAATGATCTGGAACTGATCGACCTGGGCACATTGGATCGCAAGAATGAAGTCAGGTTTGTATCGGATCTCAAGGGTGAAGCTGGCGTAGGAGCAGCTGTCTCCCAAACAAGCAATAGGGCAAACACCGATTCGAACGGCACCGGTTCTAACAGTACCAACTCGACCTCTGATTCAGAGGGATTGAACAAAGAAGGAAATATTTCCTCCAACGAAAACAAAGGGGAAGTAAAAACCTCCGAGAACAGAACAGTCGATATTTCCAAAAAAGCAGGCGTAACCGCGGCATTGAAATATGAAAACTCAAGTACGATTAATGAGGGCTTAAAACTGCAGTATCAACGGATCAAAACTAGCTTTTCGTTCTCCGATAAGAATTTGACAGTGACCCAAGCATCTGCTCCAAACAAGAACATTGCTGAAAACGTATATATGACCTTAACCTTGAAAAGCACCCGCAGTGGATCGGATCAAAAAGACTATCTAAATGCTAAGAAGCTGTTCAAAGATGATTCTGGCACTATTAACGGTATAAATGATGCGGGGCTGGAGGTGGTCAGCTTGAGATATATTCCATGCTACTCCGCTAATATTAATTTATCCATCCAATCTGAAGGGATGATCAGGTCAGTAAAGAATCAGGTCAGAGGTAGAAATAGGGGTGAGTTTGACGATAAAGTTATATACCTCCCTTTCCAAACATTAGCAGATACTATTGATATACCTGTCTGGAATCTGGGCGTGTGTACCCAACTATATTCAATGAAAATGTTCTTTCTCGATTCTCTAGGAAATCCGACTGAGAACAGATTGTATGTTCAAGTTCAAGGTGATAAGCCAACTCTCGCGCTTTTCCATGAGGACAATGTGTCTGATTTTAGAGAATGGTTCTTTAGGGCATTAGGAGATCCAGGGCAAAATCTGGTATTGAACAATCAAATAGTGCTTCTTTTGGAAGATCAGAAAAGTGGAGTCAAGAAATTGCTGACGAGCAGGTCTCTCCTAGACATTACTTGCGCAAAGCAGTTTTTTAAAAGTATTAAGTCTATCGAAGCG
>JBBRJL010000123.1:0-7077 GCA_038219375.1 Chitinophagales bacterium
TGTTGGGTTAGTATTTTTATGGGCTCATCCATAGGTTCTACATTAAAATCTCCCATTAAGATGACGGGAAGATTTTCGCGATTGAAAGTTTGGATTTGATTAGAAATTAGTTTGGCAGATTGAATTCTTGCATTCACGCCAATATGGTCAAAATGAGTATTAAATACCCAGAAACGAATATTAAGATTTTTGTTATTGAGCAATATATAAGTACACACACGAGGAAAAGCTGCGTCCCAACTTTTGGCTGGTTTTTCAGGTGTTTCAGAAAGCCAGAAAGTACCTGATTGTAGGGATTCAAATATGGTACTATCATAAAATATTGGACTAAATTCCCCTTTTTGTAATCCGTCATTACGTCCTGCACCTACGTATGTAAAATCCGTCATCATCGAATCTATGTATTGACATTGATGAACCAATGCTTCTTGCAATCCGAATATCGAAACATCATAATGTCGTAACTGATGGACCATGTATGCTTTACGATCATTCCAATTGTTGACTTTGTCGTTTTTGTCATCGTATTTGATATTATAGGTGATGACATTGGTCACTTGGGCATATGTCGGAATAAGGTAAATCATACTACCTAGGATGGTCATAAAAACTAAGACGTTACGGGAACATATTTTCATAGGTCAAAATTAGTAATTTATATTTGTTTTTAAATCTTCGTCGGACAATTCACTACATATTTCGATAATTATTTTTGAAATCGATAATAACCGTTAATTTTGTTGCATTTATTTGGCACTAGACCCAGTTTATATGTTCAATCAGATTTCAAATATCTTGGCGTTATTTTTTGGTACCATCACAGGTCGGAAGTCAGACGCATTGAAGTACATCCTTTACTCGGGATTTGCGGCATTGATGATTTGTAGTCTACTCATATATTTGGGTTTCAAATTTGCTACTATTACAGGAGACTATCTTGGTTCACTTGTACCTTGGGAATGGGCGCATGAGTCCGTTGTTTTTTCGATTATTATTGGTATTTCGGTTTTTCTTCTGTTTTTTATACTGCTCAAATATATTTTGCTCATTGCTTTGTCACCTATGCTTAGTTATGTTTCAGAACGGACAGAATTAGTGTTGAAAGGGAGTAAGAAAGGTGCAGGTTTTTCATTTGCTAAGTCAGCAATCAGGAGTATACGTATCAACATGCGCAATATGCTCAAAGAGTTGTTACTAACTATTTTCTTATTGGTGTTAGGATTTTTTCCATTATTGACAGTGTTTGTTGTGCCAATTATTTTTCTAGTACAAGCTTATTTTACGGGATTTGGCATAATGGATTTTTATCTCGAACGTCATTACACATTCAAAGAGTCTATCTCAAAAGTGTACCAAAACAAATGGGCAGCAATTGCTTTGGGATCGATTTTTTTGGTTATGTTTGCTATCCCTGTATTAGGTATTGTGCTCGCTCCATATTTCACCACAGTGGCAGGCACGCGCTATTTTATTGGAAAAGAAGAACAACTTTCCGTCAAGGAGTAAATTTGTAACCTACACCCCTTATAGAATGGAAATGTTGGGGATTGCGCTGATCTTTTTCGAAATACTTTCTGAATGACAAAATAAAATTATCAATAGTCCGGGTAGAAGGGTAGATGTCGTATCCCCATACAGTTTGAAGGATTTGCTGACGAGAGACTACTTCGTTTTGCCTGTCTATAAGTAGTTTCAGAAGCAATATTTCCTTTTTTGTGAGTCTCTGATCTCCATTAATTCCTTGTGCATCAAAGGTGACAAAATTGATTTCATTGCCGCTGAAGCTATATTTTTCTAGATCTTTGGCATTTTCTTCCGAACTTCTCTTTAATAAATTTTGAACTCGGAGCAACAGTTCTTCAAGGTTGAATGGTTTGGTGAGATAATCATCTGCACCGAGTTTGAGACCTGTGATTCTATCGTTTGATGTATCTTTGGCTGAAATGATGATTATCCCTACTTTGCTGTTTCTAAGCCTTATTTGTTCGCATATTTGAAAACCATTTACCTCAGGCAGCATCACATCAAGGACCATGAGATCAAAATGTTGGCCTTCCGCTAGTTCTAGCGCTTTGCGTCCATTATCTGTGGCAATGACTTCATATCCCTCTATTTCTAGATTCATTTTGATGATTTTGCGCAGTTGTTCTTCGTCTTCTACTAGTAATATTCGCATTTTATAATTGTTTTTTGGATAATGTAATGATAAATTTACTTCCTTTGGGAGTGTTATTTCGAATCTCCATGGTTCCATTATGGGCTTTGGTTATTTTATCGACGATGTATAACCCGAGACCGGTTCCTTTTGTTTCTCGAGTTTCTTCATTTCCAATACGATAAAATTGTTCAGAAACTTTAGATTTTTCATTATCAGGGATTCCTATGCCTTGGTCAGCTACTTCGATAGTGATATTTTTTTGCGAATCTTTTATCGTTAAGGCAATTTGTGCAGGCTTTGGAGAATATTTAATGCTATTTTCTACCATATTATTTATGATAGAAATAAAGGCTTCTTTATCGGCCATAATGGTAAGGTCTTCTTTGGCCAGATTGGTATGGATAACGGCTTCTGGATTTTGAAAAGTAGATTTTTTGATTACTTCGTTTACGACTTCATTGACGTGGATAGTTTCAAAATTATAATTATAAGCGTTATTGATTCTCGTAGTCAGCAGTAGGTTGTTAATAAGTTTTTCCAGTCTAGTACTTTCTGACAAAATGCTTTCATGCAGATCAGTTGTTTTTTCAGTATCCAATTTTCTCTTCAACAAGGTTTGTGTGATGAGATTGATAGATGCTATAGGTGACCTTAGCTCATGGGTGACGGAGAGCAAAAAGTTTTTCTGTTTGCCTGTGTTTTCCACTTCCTTAATGTAGGCATTTTGGATAAACCAAAGACCCAAAATCAGTGAAATGCCGAATACCATTCCTTCACCAAGTATCATTTTTTTATTCCGCTCGAAGGTCGAAGTAATCGTTTCGTATTCTGGAGTTGTTTTTATGTCAAAATCTTTTACTTCAAATATTCTATTTTGGCTTTCTTGAAGCAGCTCTATTTTTGTTTGATACAAACTAGCGTTGTTTTTAAGTAATAGCACCGTCCACCATATCAACGCCATCAGCATATATACCATCACACCATAAGAAAGAAACCTCATAACCTCTTTATATTTATATTAATCAAATGAATAACACCCATTTCTCCACAAAGATTTAAATTTATATACGTTTGTATGCTGGATTGTGGTTTTTTGCATTGTTTTAAATAAACTCGTCACGATCTGTACTATAACAAAGTCAAATATAAAATTACGCTTTCTTAGTTCGCACCCATTCAAAAAAATACAAATTCATTACTTTGGCATAGTTATTTCTATACCTTTATGTGAAATATGATCGTTTTGATGCAAAATCAGGTTTATTCCAGATATGTTTACCAAATGCTGATGTTGTATGGCCGTGTGGCCGTACCTTCATTGGGTACATTGACATTGCATCCTGTGACGGCTTCGTTTAATAATGATCGATCAAAGTTATATCCACCTGCTACACAAATTTCTTTTGATTCACAAGTAATAGACCAAGTACTTTTGGTACATCAACTGACTGATGCAGGTATGAAAGCGGATGACGCCACTTTATTACAATCAATGCTGGTAGCGGATTATAAAGCTTCTTTCAGTCAAAACCAAAACTTTGAGCTAAGCGGTCTCGGTACGTTTTATCCTGATGGTTTTGTGGAGCAAACAGACGGTGTATTTAATCGGTATCAAGGTCTTGAAGGTATCGATGTTGCAGCTTTACCAACTTACTTAAAGAGAAATAGCGACTTTGTGAAAGTAGCAGATGCTCCGATACTGCAAGCACTACCAAAAACTACATTAAGTCCAAAATATATATGGCCAATTTTACTTGCTTTGCTTACAATGATCGTCATTATTGGATGGTTTTTGTCTGGTGATGGTAACGTTGCTTATTCAGATGTTGTAGAAGAAGGTAAAAAAACAGAGATATCACATACCACTGTACTGAATGACGATAGCTTACTGACGGAGATAGACGCTATCTTAGAGAAAAGCGAAGTGACTCCAAATATAAAAGATACTTCAACTGTGATCGTAGAAAAAACTGATGCTCCCGCAGAAATAGATTCCAAAGGAAAAATCAATCAGCCTATTCCATCTTTAAAGACATGCATAGTCATTGTAGGTGCTTTCAAAAATGAAAATAATGCTAATAAACTCATCAAGCGCATAAATTCAAAAGGATATAAAACATATACACAAATGCACAACGGACTCAAAAGAGTCGGAATATCCTACGATTGTGTTGCGAAAAATCCTGATTTGTTTAAGTCCAATATCCAAAAGCAATTCAACAAAGACGCTTGGCATCTCCACGATACCATTTAAACATATCCCAAGCTTGCTTACTATTATGATGATTTAAAAATTGGGTATCATCCTAAAATTAACTACCTTTGCCTGCTCAAAATTTATCATAAGATATGTCAGATCAATTAATAAATATAACACAAGAAGGTCCATTTTATATGCTGACCATCAATAGACCGAATGCATTAAATGCGCTCAACAAACAGGTTTTTGACGAGTTGGATCAATTTTTCACTAAGCATTATGGCGATTATTCCATCAAAGGAGTGGTCATCACAGGTGAGGGCCAAAAAGCTTTTGTAGCTGGTGCAGACATCAAGGAATTCAGCACTCTAGACGCTGCCGAAGGGTCTGCGCTATCTAAAAGAGGTCAAGATATATTTTTCAAAATAGAAAGATTTCACGCTCCGGTAGTTGCAGCGGTTAATGGATTTGCTTTAGGCGGTGGTTGTGAGTTGGCTATGTCTTGTCACATCAGAGTAGCTGGTGCAAACGCAAAATTTGGTCAACCAGAAGTAAATCTAGGCCTAGTACCTGGATATGGTGGATCGCAGCGACTCATACAGCTTATCGGGAAAGGAAAAGCTATCGAAATGTTGTTGACCGCAGATATGATTAATGCTGAGGAAGCATATAGACTTGGACTGGTAACGCACGTGGTAGATTCAGGTCATGAAGTGACAAAAGCATTAGAGATATTACAGAAAATTGCTGCTAAAGGACCACTCGCAATAGCACAAAGTATTCAACTAGTCAATGCATATTTTGACAAACAAGTCGATGGTTTTAAGAAAGAATATGAGGACTTTGGTCATACGATAGGAAGTGAAGACTCCAAAGAAGGCGCACAAGCTTTTGTGGAAAAACGTAAAGCAGAGTTCAAAGCTAAATAAGCATAAATGTTTGATTTTCATAAGGATAAACCAAGATATTTTGAGATACAACGCATTGTAACTGAAGATAGTATCATCCCTTTTTTGACACCTTATCTAGAGAGAAAACAAGATAATCGAGTTTTGGAAATTGGATGTGCAGAAGCTGGCGTATTAAAAGCATTTCTCAATAATGGGTATAATGTCACAGGAGTAGAACTGTCAACTGCTAGATATGAGAATGCTAAAAAATTTCTAGCAGAAGATATCCAACAGGGTAGGGCAGCCGTCATTAATAAAAATATTTATGATATTAATCCTGAAGAAGAATTTAGTCAATTATTTGATGTAATTGTATTGAAAGATGTCATCGAACACATACCTGATCAAGAACGATTTATACCCAAGCTCAAGGATTTTTTGACAGACGATGGCATTATATTTTTTGCATATCCGCCATGGTGGATGCCTTTCGGTGGACACCAGCAGATTTGTGAACATAAACTGTTGCGTACTTTACCATGGTTTCACCTGTTACCTGTAGCTATTTACAAATGGATATTAAAATCCTTTGGTGAAAACCAAGGAACGATCAAAGAGCTTTTGGAAATCAAAGCAACAGGAATTAATATCGGTAGAATGTATCGAATTTTGAGGGAGAATAATTTTACGATTCTGGGAGAAGTTAACTGGTTGATCAATCCGATTTACAAGTTTAAGTTTGGGTGGAATCAAAAGAAACTTTTTCCATTTTTGGCAAGGATACCTATACTCAGGAATTTAATCACTACGGCACATTATGTAATTTTCAAAAAATAAAATCTTTTGAAGATCGTTATTGATTATTACAATTATTTTTTTAAAATCGAATCACAATTAAGCAAAACAGAATCGAATGAAGCAACTTACCAATTATATCATGATGATTCGTCCGGCCAATTTTGGCTTCAACGAACAAACCGCTGCCAACAATGCCTTCCAATCCAAAGATGTCATCAACGATGCACAGTCACTTAAGGAAGTTGCAAGAACAGAATTTGACAATATGGTAGCTACACTCGAAGCGAAAGATATCAATGTCATGGTCATCGAAGACACGGAGACACCTGTTAAGCCTGATGCTGTTTTTCCTAATAATTGGATCAGCTTTCATAGAAATGGTACCTTGATTACCTATCCTATGTTTGCACCCAATCGACGTATAGAAAGAAGAGAAGACATTATCGAACAAATAGGAAAACGTTTTAATATCAAAAACAGATATTCTTTTGAGTTTTACGAAGACGAAGACAAGCTCTATCTAGAAGGGACGGGTAGTATGATTTTTGATAGACAAAATGACATCGTTTATGCGTGCCTGAGTCAACGTACAGATGCGACACTCATAGATAAGTTTAATGTATTGATGGGGACGCGCAGTATGGTATTCAAATCAGTAGATCGTCAAGGATTAGAGATATACCATACCAATGTCATGATGGCTCTTGGTGAGGACTTTGTCGTCATATGTATGGAAAGTATCCCTGATGAAGACAGTAAGAAAGCGTTAATAAAAATATTCGAACGTACAGAGAAAGAAATCATTGAGATTTCCTATGATCAGATGGAATCGTTTGCAGGCAATATGCTAGAAGTGAAAAGTAATGACGACATTAGGTATTTAGCCATGTCCCAAACAGCTTATCATTCGCTAAATGAAGATCAGAAAGAGCGATTATCTCAGAAGACCAATCTGCTCCCGATTGCAATAGACAATATTGAAAAATATGGTGGCGGTAGTGTAAGGTGTATGATGGCTGAAGTGTTTTTGC
>JBBRJL010000124.1:0-7000 GCA_038219375.1 Chitinophagales bacterium
TATACTTCTGGATTGGCTAGTGCCACCCTATGGAATTCGTCTAGAATATGTTTGAGTTCTACGGGATCAGATTTTAGAAACTTTCGCCTAGCTGGTACATTGTAAAAAAGGTTTTTTATAGTAATACTTGTCCCAGGCATGGCTTGTACCTTCTCCTTCTTGGTGATGGTAGACCCTTCGATGACCAATTTGTTTGCTACATCTTCATGATGTTGTCTAGTGATCATCTCTACATGAGCGATGGCTGCAATTGATGCTAGTGCTTCACCTCTGAATCCCAAAGTTTTGATAGCAAATAGGTCGTTGGCAGATTTAATTTTTGAGGTAGCGTGACGTTCGAAGGCCATTCTGGCATCTGTTTCAGACATTCCTTTGCCATCGTCAATGACTTGGATACTCGTTTTGCCTGCTTCTTTTACGATGAGTTTTATGTTTGTACATCCAGCATCGATTGCATTTTCAAGCAATTCTTTGATCATAGATGCTGGTCTTTGGATGACCTCACCAGCTGCAATCTGATTGGCAATACTATCGGGAAGTAATTGGATGATATCAGGCACTATCTAGCTATTAATGAGTAAAAACGTCTAGCAACGATAAAAACCTATCAGACTTCATGATGACATAAGAAATCAAAATGAGTGTAATGATAATAAACAATAATCTAATATTTGACTGCCTTACTACGCTACTTCTCAGGTTTGGATCTCCATAAAACTTCTGTCTCATGCCAGATTTGATCCTGTTTTTCATTTGATCTACTTGCACAGAAGCATCATTGGTCTGCTCGAATTTGGCAAGACGCTCATTAAGTTCCTCTTTGACAGGATCATAAAATCTTGGTATAAACCCAAATGACTTTGGTCTAACTCTTTTACCGAAACCAATTTTGATCATAATCTGAAAAAGGTTTTATATCAATATCAAACACAAATATGCTTGTTATTGTTTTATTTCCACACGTACCATAAACATTTCAAATATCTTTATTTTCGTGCCGCAAGTTATAACCATATCGGAAATAACTTTTATGCGGAGTAGAAAAAAGATTTAGATATCGATTTTGGCGTATTTGGCATTTTCTTCGATAAATTGTCTTCTTGGTGGTACTTCATCACCCATCAACATACTGAAGATTCTATCGGCTTCCATGGCATCATATATGGTAATTTGTCTAAGCATACGCATATTTGGATCCATGGTGGTTTCCCAAAGTTGTTCAGCATTCATCTCTCCAAGACCCTTATACCTTTGTGTCTTGATACCGGTATCTTCCTTACCATTTGAATAAGAATCAATCGCTGCTTTCCTTTCTTCATCATTCCAGCAATATATGAAGTTTTTGCCTTTTTTTACTTGATATAAAGGTGGGGCAGCAATGTAAATATGTCCTTTTTCGATAAGTGGTTTCATATATCTGAAAAAGAAAGTCATTATCAAAGTAGAAATGTGACTACCATCTACATCGGCATCACACATGATGACTACCTTATGGTATCTCAATTTTTCGATATTTAGGATTTTCTCGCCTTCTTTCTCTTCTATACTTACGCCAAGGGCCGTAAACATATTTTTTATCTCTTCATTTTCATATATCCTATATTCCATAGCTTTCTCTACATTAAGGATCTTACCTCTCAACGGCAGGATGGCCTGAAAATGTCTATCTCTACCTTGTTTTGCTGTACCACCTGCAGAATCCCCTTCCACTAGGAATATCTCTGACTCTACAGGATCTTTTGAACTACAATCCGATAATTTTCCAGGCAAACCACTACCCGTAAGTACATTTTTACGTTGCACCATTTCACGTGCTTTACGCGCAGCGTGACGTGCTGTTGCAGCTAGGATCACTTTGTCGATAATCTTACGAGCTTGCATAGGATTTTCTTCAAGGTATGCTTTTAGTACATCACCTACACATCTAGATACAATACCCGTTACTTCCGAGTTGCCTAGTTCGCCTTTTGTTTGACCTTTAAACTGTGGCTCAGGTACTTTAACAGAAATGATGGCGGTGAGTCCTTCTTTGAAATCTTCCCCTTGAATTTCTATTTTCAGTTTGCTGAACATATTGTTATCGTCCCCATATTGCTTAAACAATCTGGTAATGGCTCTTCTGAAACCTTGAACGTGCGTTCCACCTTCACGAGTGTTGATGTTATTCACGTATGAAAATATATTTTCTTGGTAGCCAGTATTGTATTGCATGGCTACTTCAACTTCTACATTATCTTCCTTTCCTGTTACGTAAATTGGTTCATCTATGAGTGGAGGTCTAGTTTCATCTAGATATTTGACAAATTCTTTTAGACCGCCTTCAGAATAATAATCTACTAATCTAGGTTCGCCGTTTTCGTCGAGTTCTCTTTCGTCTTTAAGGGATAGCTTCAATCCTTTATTCAGGTATGAAAGCTCTCTTATTCTTCCCGATATTGTATTGAAATTATACTCTGTTGATTCAAAAATGGTGGTGTCCGGGAGGAAAGTTACATAAGTACCTCTTTTGTCAGAATCTCCTAGTGTTTTTACTGGCCCTAGAGGAATACCTTTACTGTATTCTTGGTCAAAATACTTGCCATCTCTGTGTACTTCTACTCTGAGGTATTCAGATAATGCATTCACACACGATACACCTACTCCGTGCAGTCCACCAGAAACTTTATATGTATCTTTATCAAACTTTCCACCTGCATGAAGTACCGTCATGACGACTTCCAAGGCTGACTTTTGCAACTTTTCGTGCATGCCAGTAGGAATACCTCTACCATTATCCGTTACGGTAATGGAGTTATCTTTATGAATAGTGGTATCAATATGCGTACAGTATCCAGCTAAGTGCTCATCTATAGAATTGTCTATAACTTCCCATACCAAGTGGTGCAACCCTTTGGTATCGGTACTGCCTATATACATTCCTGGACGTTTTCTTACTGCTTCTAGTCCTTCGAGTGCTTGAATATTATCCGCACTGTAATTGCTTTTATCTTGTTCTTTATTATCGCTCATATGATGTATGAAATCCTTTTTTTTATTTGGAATGCAAAGATACGAAATTTATACCGTATTACCAACAAAAAAAATGATTTGATACCCTAATAATCAGCTATTTCTGTTAAAAAAGTATCATTTTTTCAATTTAGCCTTTTGTAAAAATATTGATTCAGCAAAAACAGTGTTTTGCAACTCGAAATTGACAAAAATTGTTTAGTTAATAATACAAACTTTACTAAAGCTTTATTAGAAAGGCGATAATATAAAATTAATTTTTGACCTTATCGGCCAATGTCACAGATCCAGAATAATCTATAACTTTACCATCTATAAATAAAACCCTTGCAGTGTACACAAATACGCCCGGGTCTAATCTTGAGCTTTTGAAAGTTCCATCCCATCCGTCTATTCCTGTAGGATCGGGCATGTAATTTTCTTTGAAAAACACCCGATTCCCCCATCTATCAAATATGGCAAATGAATTGACTAATTCGACACCTGGTCCAATAGCTACTTGGAAGTAATCATTGTTTCCATCTCTATTTGGTGTAAAAATATTGGCAAAATATACACTTCTAATGTCTTTAACAGTGACCTTAACTTCGTCAGTCCCAGTACAGCCGATTTCATCTGTGACTGTAAGTAAATATGTCGTTGTTTCTGCTGGAAATACTTCTATAGTCTGACAATTGCTGGTAAGACATAAAAGAGAATCCATCGGTGTCCACACGAGCGTATCAATAGGGAAAGGTGAATCTATCAATGCATTTATAATAGGCGAAGGTAGCCCCAATTGAATCTCTAAATCATCTCCCAAATCGACTGAAATAGGATCTGGTTGTCCGATAGTAATAATGGTATCAATACTACAACCTGCAGAATCAATAAGGTTGATGGAATAGGTACTAGCAAAAACAGTCACGCATGAATCTATAGGATAACGTATGCCATTATTAATTTGGAAGGTGTACTTATTGCCCGTACCACCTGTGAGGAAGTCTACAGAGATACAAGTTGTACCACCATTGCACAATGGTTCAGGTGTAGGATTGAGTGCTCCGACCAAAGGCGTTGGAGCTATTAATGTGTAACAAATAGTATCCATACATCCTTTGTTATCACTTACCGTAGCACAATAAGTACCAGCTGATAGATTAGTTGCTGTCTCACGATCGGCAGTCACTCCGCTTTGCCAGGTGTAGGTTTTTATGCCAGGATTGCCTCCATTCGTAGTCAAAACTATTTTTCCCTGGTCCTGATTATTACAATCAAGCTCTGCCGTTCTTATCCTATCTACAGAAGCGACGAGCGGATCAGGTTGTGTGACAAAAAGCGTTTCTTTGGTAGTACAGTTGTTACTATCCATGATGACTACTTCGTAACCTCCTGCCACAAGATTCGTAGCTTGGTTCGTATTTTGGTTAATACCTGTCCAGTTGTATGAATAGCTTAGTCCCGTCCCACCTATGGCTTGAATAGTAATTGAACCATTAGTGTCGCCAAAACAGGTTGGATTGACGTATACCACTTGTGATTCGTCTAAGGAGATGGGCGGGAAAGTTCCCACATTAAAGAATACTGTATCTGAGATGCATGTGCCATTTCTCGCAAGAACCCAATTTGGTCCTTCTGGTAACATAATGGCAAAAAATGCTGTTTCGCCGGATGACCATTCATAAGATAGACCTGCTGGACCATTCACAATTGCCCCTTGCCCAGTACTAAGCCCAAAACAAGTCACATTTCTGGTTTCAGGCGTTGGAAAAGTAATAGGTTCGGATGGGTCAATATTAAAAAACATGGTATCCGATGCACAAGCACCAATAGAGCCGATTACCCAGTTTTCACCAGCAGGCAATGTATTGGTAGTTGTCGATGTTTGACCTGATGACCAAAGAAATGTCATACCCATAGGTGCATTGGGAATAGTGGCTGTACCTGAATTAGCTGATGCACAAGTAACTGCTGTAGTTGTAGGTGTTTCAAATGTGATCTCAGGAGGAGATGTTATCGTTATTAAAGTATCTTTTGCACAACCACTAGGCGCTATTACCTTTAGATTATATAATCCTGCATTTGCGGTTAAAGTATTTGTAATGTTTATTACCGCAAGCATCCCGTTTTCTCTCCACTCATAAGTAAAGCCCGGTGGATTACCATCGACGGTAACTACTGCCTGACCCGTTGAAGTGAAACAAGGCGCATTGGTAACATTTACGCTAATGTTAAAGCCAGGTACATCTAGTATGGTGATTGATTTGGTATTGGTGCATCCGTCACTTGCTGTTACTTCAACAGTATAAGTGCCTGCGCCTAGATTCTGAACGGTCTGCGACATACTAATAATGTCGCTATTTGCATTTCGCCATATGATCACAAAAGGACCATTTGAACTAAGTATATCAACCCTGAGAGTTGCATCGTTTACACCGGCACAACTTATGGGTCTGACTAATTGTGGTGTAATATCTAAAGAGCCTTGATTATTGAGTAATGTGTTTAATGTGGCTGTGCAATCATTGGCGTCTGTTACCGTAACTGAATAAACGCCTCCATCTAGGTCATTTAAAATACTTGGGTTGCCTGGTTGCGGTGGATTCCAAGTAAAAACATAGGGTGGCGTACCTCCACTAGGATTTAATGTGATAGACCCGACCGTAGAACAGCTTGGATTTACGATCACTTCATTTAAGATAATAGGATCTGGCTCTATGATAGAGAAAAATACGGTATCTTTACAGCCTTCAATATCTAATACTCTATATCCATAATTGCCCGGACCTAAGTTTAGATATGTTAAAGTATCATCTCGTAAAACGGGCCCTAAACTGGGGAATCCTATTAATGGCAAAAAAGAATATTCGGCCACTGGAGATGCGGTCATTATAACAGATCCATCTTTGGCACCAAAACAAGAAATATTCGTTTTCTCAAAAGTCATATCAATAACTCGATTTACGGGCATCGTAAACGTAGTTACATCTGTATCACAACTTAATGAATCTCTAACATTAAATGTAAAATTACCTCCAGCGATATTCGTTATAGGTAAGGGTGGAGTAAACCGAATCCAATTGCCACTGTTGAGCATGTATTCATAGGGTTGACCTATTTGCCAGTTTGTTCCACCTGTGGCACCTACGATGATATGTCCATTTCTGATATCGGCACAGGATGCATCTTTTGTAATTTGTAAGTTAAGTTTCAAAGTATCTATGGCAAGTGTGAAAGTATCTCTAAGCATGCATCCACTACCATCTGTAATAGTTACAAAGTACTCCCCAGAGCCCAATTCATCAATGCTATTGAAGTTATTGCCGCTTATAAAATTGGACCATTGATACCTAAAAGGTGTCACACCTCCTTCTAGATTAAAAACCGTAATAACGCCATTAGCACGATCAACACAAGATGGATTTTTAACATTGACAGAATCTATAAAAAAAGGAAATGTATTGCTAATGAGGATTGATCCTAGGTTGTAAGTCATACCAGTAGCATCAGTAATTAGTATATTATAATTTGCCTGTGGTATATTCGGAATAGTGACACGTTCACCAGCGGTGTTTAAAGTACCTGTGTAAGCACCGGGTGTTACATTATAGGTATATGGAGGCGTACCACCGGCAGCATAAAACGTCAAGGATGCATTATCAATATTGTTGACACCATCAGCATCGCATTTGCTGGCAAAAGCAACTAGGGTGTTTGAGATAATATCTATTTCACAATCATTTACTGTTATATCATTGGTACAAACAGTATTACCATTGGTGTCTGTTTGACAGATTTCTGTAGATATAAAGTCGTTTATAAATATAGGAGAAGAGTTACCTGCATTACCGATGATATCAAAACACAGTATAAATAATCTAGACCCATTGGGTAAAGTAATTGGACTATCAAACCATACAAAGTTTAAGAAGCCATTTCCACCATTCAGACAATTTAGGTTAGCTTCACTTATAGTTGCTCCTAAACCAGACGTCGAAAAATCATAGAGACT
>JBBRJL010000125.1:0-6991 GCA_038219375.1 Chitinophagales bacterium
TAGTCCTAAAGTAGCATCTTTACCTGTGGGTAGTCATATTGCAATATACACAGCTTATGATGCTTGTTACAATTCCACTACTGCGTCTATCACTGTAGAAGTAGAAGACAATACGCCTCCAGTGGCTATTTGCGATGAAAATACAACCGTAGGACTTACCTCTGATGGTACAGCTTGGGTTCCTGCAACAGTATTTGACGATGGAAGTTATGATGAGTGTTCGCTTGCTAAAGTTTTGGTAAGAAGAATGGATACAGACAATTGTGGTCTTTGCCCTACACCGTCATTCCCTGGATTCAAATATCTTGGACAGAACGGTACAGGTGTAAATACAAAATATTATTACCTTTCTAATCATAAAGCAACACCAAAAGTAGCGTTTAAAACAGCTAAAGCTATGGGTGGATATGGTGTATCCTATGAGACACCAGGAGAACGAACGGCAGTAAGAAGCCTAGTCGCAGCAGTCAATGACACACTTGATTTCTTAGTAGGATATTCAGATACCAAGGTAGAAGGAACATACGTTTGGGAAAGTGGTGCTAACAATGCAATGCCTGTATTTGGCAATACGGTTTCTAGTGACTATGTAGTAGTACAAAATGATGTAACATTAGCTCTGGATAATGGCAGATTACTTTCAGTTTCAGGCAGTAACCAATACCAATATGTGGTTGAAATTTCGGATCCATGTGGTTGGAGTTCGTATGCACAATTCTGTTGTACAGATGTAGCTGCAAATCAAATGGTAGCATTCAGAGCTATAGATGCATCGGGTAATTTTAATGATTGTATGGTAACAGCGGTAATACAAGACAAAATAGGACCAAGCATTACATGTCCTGGTGATAGAACAGTAACTTGCGATTTCGCTTATGATCCGACAAATTTAAGAAAGGATTTCGGATGGCCTACTGCCACTGATAATTGTATCAACCCAACAATTACTAGAATAGATTCTATTATAAATATCAACAGTTGTAGAATCGGTACAATAACAAGAAGATTCTTAGTAACTGATGCAGGTGGCAGGACTGCTACTTGTATGCAAGTAATCACATTTGAACCAAGTAGTGATCAAATATACAACGGACCCACAGCAGCTCAATGGCCAAGAGACACCATGATCGCAGGATGTGGTAATCCTAATGCACCTGGATTTTTACCTGCAGTACTTGGAAGACCTATTTTGACAGATGGCGCTTGTTCTTTAGTAGGTGCACAATATGTTGATCAATCGTTCTCTTTCAATAATGCTAACAGTCCCGCTTGTTTCAAAATTTTGAGAAGATGGACCGTAATAGATTGGTGCCAACCATTGATGGGTGGTGGTTACAGAACATTTACATATACACAAGAAATTAAGGTAATTGATAATATAGCACCAGTTTTTGCACCATTAGCACCATCCGTATCTGTAGATACCTATGACGCTACATGTGAAAGTGGTACTATCACACTTACTGCAAGTGCGACAGATGTTTGTACAGAAATATTGAGAAGTTCATATACAATTGATGCATTTAATAACGGTACCATCGATATTACATCTACGCCGATCAATAGTAACTCAATCGATGCTGCAGGTAGCTATCCTGTAGGAAGACACAGAATTATTTACACATTTGAAGATAAATGTGGAAATGTAACATCAAGAGAGCAATTATTCAGTATTGTGAATAGAAAAGCACCAAGCATTACTGTATTTAATGGCTTATCAATGAGCCTTATGCAATTGCCAAATGGCGACGGAATGGCTGATATATGGGCAACAGACTTCAACTTAAAGGCGGAACATCCATGCGGATATGACATTTTACTTTCCTTCACGGAAGTCGAAAAAGATGCCTTAGGAAATCTAGTAGGTACACCTAATTTAGTATTCGATTGTAATGATTTAGGTACAAACATTGTCACTATATATGCGGCTTCACTTACTCCTGCTGGGGACATTGTACAGACATCAGTAGAGACATATATTATAATTCAAGATAATAATAACATCTGTGATGATCTAGGTGGAAGATCAACTGTAAAAGGTACACTAGCGACTGAAACAAATGAAAAAGTACAAGATGTGAATGTCAGTCTTTATGGTTCAGAAATGAATATGATGACTGGTGCAAATGGAGCTTTCGAATTTGGAAATATGATTAATGGAGGTAATTACGCTGTAAGTCCAAATAAAAATGACGACCACAATAATGGGGTGACGACACTTGACCTTGTGTTGATGCAAAGACATATTCTAGCGATCGATAAGTTGAATTCACCATACAAAATGATAGCTGCTGATGTTACTAAAGATGGTAAAATAACAGCTGCTGACTTGGTAGAGCTTAGAAAATTGATCTTAGGTACAAAATCAACTTTTGACAATAACACGTCATGGAGATTTGTAGACAAAGCTTATGTTTTCCAAAATATGGCGCAAGCTCAAGCAGATTTATTCCCTGAAGTGTACAACATCGAAAACCTATCATCTGATATGGTTACAGATTTCGTAGCCGTAAAAGTGGGTGATGTGAATGGTAATGCAAAAGCAAATAACTTCAATCAGAATACAGAATCTAGAGCTAGCCAAAAATTGGTTTTGACTTCTGATCTTATCGAATTCACTGAAGGACAGCAGTTTGTAGCGCCAGTTAAAGTCGCTAAAAGCACAGATTTCAGTGGTGTTCAATTTACGCTGACATTTGATGCTGGAAAGTTGTCTCTAGTAGGAATCAATGGTGAGAATCTTGATGTTGCCGATCAAAACTTTGGATTTGCAAATGTAAATGACGGTATCATCACTATGAGCTGGAATGATATAAATGCAAAATCATTGAAAGGTGGTGAGACATTGTTTAACCTTACTTTTGAAGCAAAAGCTAACGGAACAACAGCAGATATTATCGCAATTACATCTGACATTACCAAAGCGGAAGCTTACACAGCTGATGCAGAGATCATGAAAGTAGAATGGATGACAGGTAGCAGAATATCAAATGAAAACTTTGTCTTGCATCAAAATACGCCAAACCCTTTCAAAGCAAGTACAGTGATTGGATTTGAATTGCCATCTGATATGGCAGCAAACATTACTATTTACGATGTGACTGGAAAAGTGATTAGCGCTTCAAACATTCAAGGTTTGAAAGGTTTCAATAATTTCTCACTAGACAAAAATAGCCTTCCTGCAGGAGTACTTTACTACTCACTTAAAGCAGGATCTTTCCAGGCAACTAAAAAAATGGTTGTAATAGATTAATAAATTCAGTCACTAAGTAGCCCAAAATACTTAATAGGCATTAAAGATATTTTACTGTTTTTGGGATGGGACCCCTCTTCAAAGAAATTTGAAGAGGGTCTCTTTTTTATAGGGCGAAGATATTTAATAATGGCAAAGATTAGATAGAAGTAAAGACATTTTGTAGTTTATTTTGAGTAATTTTGTATTCATTATAAAGAAGGAATATGAAATCCATTTTATCAATCTTACTTTTTATCTTCATCATAATAAATTTGTCAGCTCAGTGTACTTTTGACCAAAAGACTACTGAAAAAAAAGTTATGACATTGCTATCTAAGTTAGACGATGCACAACGCTCAATTACAATCCTAGATTACGGTGATGACTCAAGAAGTCATTGGTCCAATCTTCCCATGGAAGAGGTAAATCGTAAGGGAATGATGGTCAAGGATATGAATGATGCGCAACGAATAGCACTTCATGATGTTTTGCGCAATGTATTGAGTCAGCAAGGATACCAAAAAGCTTTGTTTATCATGCAATATGATGAAGGCACACACGAGAGGCTAAAGAAAATGTTTAATCCAATAGCAAATAGGTATGGGAGACACAACTATTGGTTTGCGGTATATGGAGAGCCAATAAAGGACAAAACTTGGGCTTTCAAATTTGAAGGACATCATCTATCACTAAATTTTTCATTTTCTGAAGGATTAGTTATATGTACGCCAATGTTTACGGGAATTAATCCTGCTTTGTCCCGCAGCGGTGAAAATGCAGGAACTCACATCATGTTTGATGAGCAAGAGCTAGGTAATCAACTATTTACAAGCTTTTCTGCAACTCAAAGGAAAGAATCAATTGTAGGAAGCCATCCAAAAGATGCTGATGTCAAAACTAAAAATGGAAATGAAGCCCACCTATTTGACAAACGAGGTATATTGTTTACTGAAATGTCCTCAAACCAAAAATTACTTGTAGAGAAAATCATCAAGTCATGGGTTGAAAATCTTAATCCCATATTAGCACAAACCTATATCCAACTTATTCTTAATAATCAGGATGACATTATTTTCAAATGGTTCGGGACTGAAGACATTAATGATTTACACTATTATGCTATTCAGTCAGATGATTTTATTATCGAATTTACCCACAGAGATGGTGGTATTGATCATTACCATACTTTGTGGTATGGATTGACTAAAAAATAAAATATTTCAATAACATAGTTTTAAAAAAAAACATGCCATATGTCCATTTTATCGCCTTACACCTTTCAACATTCAGGGCTCACCACTTTGAATCGTATTGCACTCGCTCCCATGACAAATCAACAAAGCAATGAAGATGGTACACTTGGAGAAGATGAGTATCAATGGCTGCTGAGACGAGCAGAAGGTGGCTTTGGGATTATCATCACTTGTGCAGCTCACATAGCCAAAGACGGACAAGGCTGGACTGGAGAGCTCGGTATATTCGACGATATACATCTACCGGGACTGCAAAAATTGGCTACTGGTATTCATAAGCGCCAAAGTATTGCCATTGTCCAGATTTTTCATGGTGGTGCTCGTAGTCCGATGGATGTGACAGGCACTCAGCCATGGAGCGCAAGTAAACATACCATGCCCCTAGGTGATAAAAATATTGAAGTGGCAGAAGGGACAATAGACCAAATCAATGCAACAGTTGATGCTTTTGTGGCGTCGTCTATCAGGGCCTTTGATGCGGGTTTTGATGGCGTGGAGCTCCACGGAGCGCATGGCTATTTGTTGCATCAATTCATAAGTACTGTGACTAATACTCGTAAAGATGAATGGGGAGGCAGTTTTGAAAATCGCACGAAGTTGATTAGAACCATCCTTCAAAAAATCAAAAAAGCAGTGCCATCAAATTTTATTGTTGGTGTACGGCTTTCTCCTGAGGATAAGTACACCTTCCAAGGTATAGATTTTGACGAAAGTCTAGCATTGGCATCACTTCTTTCTACGGATGGAGCTGATTATATTCATGTCTCTCCTTGGGATGCACTCAAAAAACCAGAAAAGTATCTAGATGGAGATAAAGCACTCATAACATACTTCAGAGATATACTTCCTGCCAAAACTGCTGTGATAGTAGCAGGTGAAATATGGTCTCGAGAAGATGGTGAACGAGCAATTTCATTTGGTGCTGATATTGTGGCACTGGGCAAAAGTGCGATAGGGATGCCAGAGTGGCCAAAATTAATACAAGATCCTGATTTTGTTCCGATCAGACCACCTTATACCATTGAACATTTATTAAAAGCTGGCTTGAGTCTAAAATTTATTGACTATATGAAAAGGTGGAAAGGCTTTGTTGATGCATCAAATTCTTAAAAAGTTAGTTACTTTATTTGTGTATATTATTGTTGTATTTAACATAATTGCTCACCCTGTTTACAGCGTTTTCTCGTATATTGAAGTAATAAAAATTGATATCAGCTACATGATAATTTTTTGTTCTTAAGAAAATACTACCGCAAAATTTTGGTTTATTGGCCCACAAAATATCTTGGTGTACTTGGGCATCTATATGGTTTTTATAAACTTTGTCAAACTCAAATAACAGTGTCCCTTTGTTGGCAGATTTAGCCATGTAGGTATCATTACATAGCCAAGATAGTGGGTTGGTCACACAAATACTGTCCAAAGTATATTTTTCAGGTAAAACATGTCCTTTTTTGAAGGTGCGCCACGAAACAAAACATCCTATTTCGTCAGCATTACTGCAAGGCTTAATCTCTCCAAATCTTTTGTTTTCAACGGGCATGCCTATCAGAAATGCAACCACTAGTTTTTGTTCCAAGGGTTTGTTTACGAAATAATCTTCTATCAATTGTTCTGCATGATTGGTCCCTTGGCTATGACTTGCAATGATGATAGGGCGTCCATGATTGAGATTTTTTACAAAATATTCAAAGGCATTTTTTACATCTTCATAAGCTAGATCAAATGCTTTTTTGGCGGATATTTTATCATCTGTAAAATAGGCGTGGAGATGTGCTTGTCTGTACCTTGGTGCATACACTCTGCCTGCATGGTTAAAAGCACTTGCCTGAAATCTTATTGCACCTTCGTCCGTTTTTTTATTTAATACTTGGTCATCAATCGATGCATTCCATTGATCTTGGTTTTTGTCACCAATATATGTAGTTGGATGTAGAAAAAAAATATCTGCGACAATTCCATCATATGTAGCAGTATCTCCTTCGGGTGTTTT
Source organism: Chitinophagales bacterium (assembly GCA_038219375.1). Lineage (GTDB taxonomy): Bacteria > Bacteroidota > Bacteroidia > Chitinophagales > Saprospiraceae > OLB9. The sequence continues at coordinate 6,482 of JBBRJL010000125.1, forward strand.
GTCAGACTCGTCAAATTTCTCAGGATGCGCGGCCCAATTAGAAAGAATGGAATAATCCGTCTGACTTATCTTTTTATTTTCAAAAGAATAATTAGGCTTGTAGGTCTTACAGCTAATCAAGAATAATATAATTAAAAAACTACTAGGTTTCACCATTACAAAATGATTAGATTGTGATAAAAAGTCCATTATGATTGGATGGTCGATTAACTTGTGATGGTCGTAAGCTAGAATTTGATAATATATCTACGTTTACAGCTCAACAATTCGGCAAATATTTCAAATAAGCAAATCAGTCATTAGATCATTTCTTCGGGCTTTACCCAAGCATCAAATTCTTCGGAAGTAAGGTACTTGAGATCAAGCGCTGCCTGTTTCAAAGTGCTGCCTTCTTTGTGCGCTTTTTTGGCAATCTCAGCCGCTTTGTCGTATCCTATTTTTGTATTCAAAGCTGTGACAAGCATGAGTGAATTGTCAAGGTTAAACTTTATTCTAGGTATATTAGCTTCA
>JBBRJL010000126.1:0-6973 GCA_038219375.1 Chitinophagales bacterium
GATGATGCAATCTAATTTCTTTTAAATATAATTAAGGTCTGATTATTAAATAAATACATCAAAATAGTTAGAAGTAAATGCACGGAAAAATGAATAAAACCTACAAATTACTTACAACAGTTTTCAATTATTTTGTAAGTCGACTCCACTCAAACTACCGGTTATTGAAGCAAGTTTTCGAAGCTGTGGTCCTTTTGATCACAGTTCATCCCTAAATTATGATTTCGTATCACAATTTTTTACAGGATTCTTACATGCGGCTTGAAGCTTCGTATCTCAAGCGCATTTGACTTTTTCAGCAGACCATAAGTACTCTCTTCAGCAATTCTAGCATTTCATTTATCTATCACTTTTCTGAAAGCCCATGATTTTGCCCAAAAAAATCTACAAAACTTAATGATAATATGCATAAAACGTCTATCTCCCCATATTCAAGCAACACTTTGTCAGTAAGCAAAAACATACATCTAAAAATGGAATCACTGTAGCTTACTCCCTTGATTCACCACTGATATAATTTATCTTATCTATGTGTACCGACCACCACAATTTAGAACTATCAGGATAAATCTCATTATAGATATTTAAGTAGAAATAAAAGATTTTTAAAAAGGATAACATAAAAATTACGACTTTTGCAGTGTTTATTGATTAGAATATAAAAAATTTGAGAGTTTACACATATTTCTTAGGGCTTTGTTGCTTGGTGTTGATTGCTATGATGACATTGTCTTCGTGTGCGAGTACGGGATCGCCTGCAGGTGGTATCAAAGACATCATTCCACCAAAATTAGACTCCCTTCTTTCCACAAAAAATAAACAAACTAACACCGCACAAAGGATTTTTGAGTTCCACTTTGATGAATTTGTGGAAGTAAAAGATGCTATCAAACAAGTACTTGTATCTCCTCCGCTCACCTATATTCCGCAAGTAAAACATCGGGGCAAAAAAGTTACTTTTGAGTTTGATAAAAAAGAAGTCTTAAGAGAAAATGCCACTTACACCATCAATTTTGGAGAGTCAATTGTCGATTTTCACGAAGGTAATAAACTCACTAACTTTACCTTTGTGTTTTCTACGGGTGATGTGTTGGACAGCCTCAGTCTTAAAGGCAATATCATCAATGCATTGACTAGAGAACCCGAACAAGACATGGTGGTATTCCTATATGACACTGTGGAAGATTCAATTGTTGCCAAAGAAAAACCTTTTTACTTCGCAAGGACCAACAAAATGGGTGAATTTTCGTTTGAAAATATCAAAAGTGACACCTTCAAGCTATTTGCTCTAAAAGATGAGAACTTAAATTACAAATACGATCTAGAGACAGAAAAAATTGCCTTTGGAGACTCCCTTATTTTCCTTATCGACACCACCATACAATCCTACAAACTAGTGTCATCTATTCCTACACCAAAAACAAAAGTAATCTCATCCAATAGTAAGATATACGGTAAAGTCAATATCCTACTAAATGCCAAGCCCGATGACATCACTTATCTAATATCTGACGCCGATCTGGTCACTTACAAAGATATAGTTAACGATTCTCTCAATATTTATTATCATTCAGATATTGACTCCTTTTTTGTGTATATACTGGCTGATACCATCAAAGTCAAACCAAGAGGAAGTGATGATTTTCTTAAAAAAACGAAATTTAAACGTGAATTTGCAAATAATTCGCCGCAAACGCTTTCTGGTGATTCGATAATGATTGGATTCAACTTCCCTATAGACTCTATTGATTTAGAAAAAATAGAAATAGCGGACACCATAGGTTTGCTGGAAAATGTAAATATTCGACTTTCCGAAAGCAAAAAGACGCTTATCATGAAGTACAACTGGCTACCTGGTGAAAAATATTTTATCTCGATAGACAGCAATGTCCTGCGCAATATGTATGGTATGGTCAATGACTCCTTTGGGCTAACTTTTTCTATACTTACACCAACTCAAACCAGTAGTATTCTGGCAACTATTATCGATTTGGATAGTACAAAAACATACATTATCAAAATATCAAGCGAAAAGAAACAAATTTATCAGACAGTCGTAAGTAATGTTTCAGAAACATTGGTCAATCTCAAGGGTTTGGTACCTGACAAATACAATTTTGAAATCATTGAAGATACAAATAATAATGGTAAGTGGAATCCTGGTAATTACTGGCAAAAAATCCAACCAGAAAATATCAAAACCATCAAAGGAGATAAACTTCGTGAAAACTGGGAAAGTGAATTGACCATCTCTTGGAAGACAGGTGCGGCACTAGGAAGTGAACCAAATAAAGAAGAATCAAGTTTAAAGAATAGTATTGAACAGAAGATAAAATAAACAATGGTATTCAGCGCTGAAAATTTAGTGAAATTTTACGGACAACGGCAGGTAGTCAAATCTGTTTCTATCCATGTAGATCAAGGAGAAATAGTAGGTCTGCTAGGTCCAAATGGTGCAGGCAAGACGACCACATTCTATATGATGGTAGGATTTATACAGCCTAATAGTGGTAGAGTGATACTTGATGGTAATGAAATCACTGGTGACGCTATGTATAGAAGGGCACAGAAAGGTATCGGTTACTTACCACAGGAACCAAGTGTATTCAGAAAACTGTCTGTCGAAGACAATATCATGGCAGTACTCGAAATGATAGGCCTCAGCAAGGAAGAAAGAAGAGACAAACTGGAATCGCTCATAGGAGAATTCAGACTAGATAAGGTACGTAAAAACATAGGTGACTCACTCTCAGGTGGCGAAAGGAGGCGAACAGAGATAGCAAGATCACTAGCTTCTAATCCAAAGTTTATCTTGCTCGACGAACCATTTGCTGGGATAGACCCTATCGCAGTGGAAGATATCCAATATATAGTAGCCAAATTAAAAACTAAAAATATTGGTATCCTCATCACCGATCACAATGTGCAGGAGACGTTGTCTATCACAGATAGGGCTTATCTAATGTTTGAGGGAAATATTCTTAAAGCAGGAACAGCAGAGGAACTGGCAGCTGACGAGGTAGTACGAAGGGTGTATTTGGGTAAAAATTTTGAATTGAAAAAGAAAAATCCACAGTCCCATGAACCAAGTTAAATGGATGATTGCCTTCGGATTTCTAGTTTTGGTAATCATAAATTCAGGGTGTAGTGCCGATAGCAAACAGCTCACTTCATCTGAAAAATATACAGTAGACACCTTGTATAATAATAGTCTGAATGAATGGCGCAATACTGTAGACTCGATGTGTGTGGCTAGTAAAGATACCATCTACAAAAGAGCGGTAGACTCATTAAAAATAGAAAGGATGGCAGAGATTGAAATTTACTTTATGAAATAATCTGACAGTATGAAACATTTTTTGTATATCCTTACTTTGATTATTCTGACTTCCTGTCAAGACCAAACAGGTAATCTGACTATTCAAAATGTCAAAATAAAAGCTGCCCTTGACAAACGAAAAGAAGAGTACAAAAACCAAATCCTTTCACGATGCACCACAGAAGCTATTCTAAAAGCCGAGGAATATGTAGATTCGCTCATTTCGGAAGAAATATCCTACCGACTATCAGATTCGATCATTTTTCCTGACAAACCTTTAAAACCTTATTCACCAGGTAAAATTAGCATTACAGATACAATAAGAGCTAGGCCAATAATTAAATAGCTTACGGTTAAGGTTAAGTTTAGGCTTAAGGTTAATAATCATAAGTTATTTGTCCAATATTGATCCTAAATCCCGCGCCAATATAATGTTGGTCTCTAGCTACATCAACGGTAGTCTGTCTCCACATCGCTTGGATGTCAAAAAAGTAATTATGAAAAACCTCATAACTTGCATCTAAGTTGAATGCCACAACATCTGTTTTTAGCCCCTGCGCTACGACATTTCCGTACTCCAATTGTCTACTTTCCAAAGGTAGTAATATATTGCCACCCCAATTTTCACCAGGTCTGTCGTCACCGTAAGTGGTAAATAATGCCTTTGCAGTAAGGTACACTTTATTATGTGGTTTGTATCTTGCGATCAGAATAGTCTCTCGGAAGTTTGCCCCCAAAGGATGTGCCAATGGTTGATTTGCATGGCTGTAACTGGCAATAGAATAATCACCCAAAGTAGGTAATGTGTCTCTATGAGAATATGTGTATGGTCGCACCACGTTGTGCTCAAGTTGTAGGTCAAGGTGATCTATACCGAGCGCATTTATATACTTGATACCTATTTGTCCACCGAATTTATTGGCCCACCAACCTGTTTGTTTTTTAACTTCTGAAAGTTTGAATTCATCTAGGATCAGCTGACCGTAGACAGAAATACCTTTTACTGGATTGACTTTTAGGTTGAGACCGATCATGACATTGTCGGGACTATCTAGGAAGTGTTCAACTGCACGATACAAAATCACAGGATTGAGATATTGGAATTCAAAATGATTTTCTCTAGAAAAAATAACCGTCTCGAATATTCCGATCTCAAATGTCGAATTTGGTTTAAAAGCCAGATAATGAGTAGCTGAGTATTTTTTTGGCAATAAGTTATCCCCAGGATTTCGCAAAGTTGAAGTAGGTGCAAGTTCAGCAAAAATATTTTGATATTGAAATTTCCATATTCTGGTATTGAATTTCAAATATAGATAATTGTGGCTATAATCTGAAAGTAACAATGATCTGATGCCATTTCCAATGAAGTGACTCCCATGACCAAACTCGATATTAATGCTTTTTACGGGATTGAATCCAACGTAAGCCCTCGCATTAAAATAATCGTAGCCATTAAGATTTCCGATAACGGATGAAGAATAGTTCTTCCAAAATCCTTGTCCCGGTATAGTACCGAATTTCTGGATTCTGTCTTCCACAAAACTAAGATAGCTCCGTTGGTTTTCAAGCAATTGGGTGTAGATGTAGACTTTTTCGTCAATATATGCACGTAATTCTACGCCTCTTGTATTTTGGAATACGGTATTGGCATTATTGACTTCATTGAAATAGCTCAGTTGCACGACAGGATTTATGTACAACTTGAATGAAGGTGTCTCAAGTTGTATGAAATTGGCTGGTGATTTGTAAAAATATTTGAGCGTAGGTTTTCTGGCAAAGTCTGTTTTGGAATGTCTTATTGGTTGATCTACGTCGGTGTTGGTGTATCCTGATCTGAATATGTCACCTTCAATGACTTCGATGGATTCCTCTCTGCTTTTTTGTAAAAACTCATAATTATCAGCCATGTAGTGTTCGAGATCATATCTATCTTTGGGTGTAAGTTTTGGGGCAGACATCGCTCTTTTGAAAAACATAATCGTCTCTTTTCTATCATAATTATTGATGCTATTGACCAATGAAGTATCGCTTTTTTTCAGGATTTCAAATCTATCGTACGTATGATGTATCTGATCGTAACGCAATATATTAGGGGATTGAGCTACCGATTTATGATGCAAAAATATGATTATTACCGTAAAAAGTGAGAAGTGAAATACCTTCATAATTTTTGTATCTATAAGAATTGAGTAACAAAGGTACAAAATCTACCTACTCCTTTAGACAATAATTTGTAATAATTATAACCAGCACTATCAAGGAATGGATGTACTGAAAAAAGTTGTTAATATTATTTCAAACTTAATTTGTAGATTATTAAAAAATTATTGAGATATAGAAAATACTTTTGCCTACCTTAGCCTTTCAAATTGAATGTGACATAATTTAAACCCTATAAACTTTAGTTCTTTGAAGAAAGTAAAATTCCTGTTCCATAGCTTAAAAAACTTTCAGGAAATGGGTACTGTAGTCAGGAGTAGTAGTGCAATGTGTCGCAAAATGACTCAGTTTATAAAAAAAGACGATGCTGTCATTGTAGAACTTGGCGCAGGGGATGGCGTCATAACGAGTTATATCCTAAAGACTATGGCCCATGATGCTAAACTATTTGTTTTTGAAATAAATCCCGAATTATGTGAAATCGTATCCCGTATAGATGACCCAAGAATGATTCTAATCAATGATAGTGCCCAAAACATGGATGGTCACCTTAAGATACATGGTATCACAGCCGTAGATAGCATCATCTCGGCTATTCCATTTTTAGTATTGCCCAAAGACCTCACACAAGAGATACTGATGACTTGCAAAAAAAACATTAAAATAGGTGGTACGTTCATACAAATGCACTATGCTAATGGTATTAAAAAAATGTACCAAGCTATATTTGGTAACGTAGACACACATTTCGTACCTTTGAATATTCCACCAGGGTATGTATTCCTGTGTATAAAAGAGTAGTTTTGATACTTTTGGTCGAATGTGAGTAAAATTGCTACATCAAGGTTTATCCTGCAGAGCAGATCGAAAACATGCAAAACGCTGTTAGGATCACTAGATGATATTTTATCTGTGTTTATGAGTCTTGCAACTTAGATAATTCCATTGAACTATAATACTATTTTATCAGAATCAACTTAAATATTGGTCTGAAGCTCGTTTTGACTTTGCTGCAATTGTTTTGGCAAAAAATCCTGGGTCTATCATTTTCGTCTGATCGCCATAAGATAGAATCAATCGCTCCAATTCATAATTGATAATAACTTCAATCTTAACTTCCAAAATATCTTGTGAAAGCCATTTTGTTTTTTGTGATCCATGTAAGGGTTTGTTTTCGACATACTTACCTGTGACGCCATAGAAATGAAGGACTACTATCTCTGGTAAAGCATCTACTGGTTTTGTGACGCCTATCATATCTTCGAAATATTCTAACCAATCAATTTCGGAATTCGGAATATATGGATACTGACTTTCTGAAATGTTGATAATGCGATCTATGGCTAGATTCCAAGTTGGAATGTCGTTTTCCTGATTTAGTCCAAAGAGAAACCATCGGTTGTTATATTGCTTTAAGTGGTATGGGTGTAAGGTAATTATATAAGGTTCAGGTGCGTTAAAGTCTTGATAGGTAATCTCTAGTACTGATTTGCT
>JBBRJL010000127.1:0-6970 GCA_038219375.1 Chitinophagales bacterium
AGAAATATAATTGCGTAATAGTATTTTTATTAAATATAATATTTTACACAAGGTGAACCAATATAGCTTTATAAATAAATAATCAAACAGAATGGACGCTTTTCTGAATGAAAATGGCAGTTTTATAAATTATGGTACAGAACATTTGATATGTTTTACCTTGTCTATTTTATTTATTATTTCGCTACTTTATATTGGTAAAAAATATTGGAACAAAAGTCAGAACCGGTTATTCCTTACCTTAATTTGTAGTATTGGAGCCTTCCTACAAATATTCAAACTTGTATATCGCTATTACGCAGGATATGTCGATATTTCCAATGATTTACCCCTACACTTATGCAATCTAATGACCATCATCATGCCCTTTATCGTATGGTTTAAATGGAAAAAAATGTGGGATATTACTTTCTTTTGGATTATGGCAGGATGTGCACAGTCCATTTTTACGCCTACATTAACAGAATCACTTCCACACTACGAAGCCTTGAGATATTGGGGTGTCCATGCCATTATTATACTTGGTGCACTACATGGATTAGTAGTACTGAATTATAAATTGACTATTATGGATGCTTTTAGATCAATTCTTGCCATCAATATTCTTGCGGCAATCCTCTACCCTATCAATTTATTGTTAGGTGCAAACTATATGTACCTCAATGCCAAACCACCTGGCAAGACATTTTATGATTTGCTGGGAAATTGGCCAGAGTATATTATTTCGTTAGAAATTATTGTTATTATGCTTTTTTGCCTCATGGTCTTACCCTTTTACACACACAAGTTGCCAGTATGGTTAAAAAGTAGACAATAATATGCGTAAATTTTATTTTACAAAATTCAAAAGATCAGTACCCCCATTTCCACCACTGATATGACGCAATTTGATGGTGCTGTCTGCTTTCTCTAGAATTTCCCAATCTTCTGATATCTCTTCAAACTTTCCTTGATCGGGGAATGACAAAACAAATTTATTTTTGTCACCGTCCTGAATCACTACCCACGAACCTGAGACCGATGACCCAGACTTGCTAGCAGTCACACCTCCACCAGTGTTAAAACTAAAAGAGTAACCCGTAAAGTAGGACGTTTCATCTACGCCTTCTTCAGAAAAAAGTGCCACACGCCAATTGCCACTATTATTGATTTGATTTGTAATAGTCGCTGGATCAGATGAACTATTATCATCATCCTTACTGCAAGATATGAAAAATGTAAATGACAGGACAAGTAGTCCAAAAAGAAAACTTTTCATGGTATAAAAATTTAAAAGATGATTAAATTATTGTTATTTGAATAACAAAATAAAAGTAAGCAAATTACTCACAGTTCAGCTATTTATAAATAAGGTAAAATATTAATGTAAAACTAAGGCTAATCTATTTTTCTCCTCTTCACCGTAAATACTCGACTCACGTTAAACCCAAAGTGGATGCCACCGTCTGACCATGAATTTGTCGTCTCCGTGATAAAACCTTTTTCGATCATAGATGTACTATTGGTCAGATGTAGTTGGAACACATGACCTCCTGTCTCTATATCGACGCCTACTGAAAGAGAATTCGTAACATCAGAAGCGACTTGGTCAGGCAATAGATATATATACTCTGCATTAAGTGCTAATCGCTTTGTTATTTTTATTCTAGCAGCGGTACCCAATGCATAAACATCGTTTTTTTCAGCATTGGTAGCCACTAGATTTCGGTGTACCATAGTCGGACTCAACTGCAAACTAAACGACTCATTAAATTTACGACCGATGATCAACTGACTTGTATAGTATAATCTGCTTGAAAAAAAATTATCTCTATCAGGATCTGCCCATTTTAAGGTCTGAATCGCTGAAGTTAAGAGTACTCCAACTGTCAACGGCATTTTGCGTTTGCCGGTGCTTTGTCTGAGCAACTTGTACTTTATGAATCCATCATAGGTCTTCTGGAATCCACTTCTGCCTATTCCAATGGTCAATGCATCCGTAAGTCCATAATCAAATCCAAGTCTGATGGACGCATTATCCAAACCAAAAAGTTCGTAAAACCCACCATTAAGTGTTCCAAATCTGTGTCCTATCTTGAAATCAAGGACACCTTTGGCGGTACTCTCTAGTGAATGGAGATTGATCACCCGATTGGTTTTAAAACTTGCATTGGTATAATCAATGGTTTCTTCTTCCCCAAGTAGGGACAACAAATCATCTTCTTGTGACAAAAGACTTCCTGAAAACAGGCATATGAATGAAAATAAAAAAAATACGTTTCTCATTATGAATCAATTATTTTAATGCTTCGAGTGTTACGTCCACCTTTATTTTGACGGACTTAGCGATCTGGTCTTTTACGAGTGAAGGAATTGCAATATTATAGTCAGCTACCAATACATTAAACTGGGCGTCAGCATCTACTTTGCCATTATTAACTGTGATAATGCCATCTGTGGTTACCTCCTTGGTGACGCCATGCATGGTGAGTTTACCGGATACTTTTACATTTGTTTTACCATTTTTTGATGGGTCTATTGTATTGTAATTGTCTATTTGACCTTTAAATATCGCTTTTGGAAACTTAGTGCTTTCCATATAATTTTCATTAAAATGCTCCTGCATAAGTGCCTTTTCAAATTGAAATCCTTTGATCAGCGCACCGAATTCTATTTTTCCAGTGGCCATATCAAGTACACAAGTAGATGATTTGTTGTGGCCTTCTATTTTTTCAATGGGCGTATCTGAATAAAACGAGATATGACCTGTTTTGGTAAAATACTTAGTTTGCGCATTGACAGATGCATAACCCACAAATAAAAACGTTAATACTATTACTAAATTTTTCATTTTCAAATTTTTAAATTGTTATTAAAATAGATTGACCAATATTAGTAAATCTTCATGACGTCAATAAAGACCTAATTCCAGACGATCAACCTGTTCAACAGTTTCATAAATACATCATAAAATGACATAAAATACTGTTAAAACTCATAAGGAACACCTAGAAAGCACGATGTCCATCAACTTTCCTGTGCAAAATCCTTTTACTTTTACATTATCACCCACTTTGACATTGGCTATATCTGACTGATTTTCAAATTCGCAAATAATAGATGACATGGGATTTCCTGTATCTAGTGAGATACTGCCTCCCTTTTCTATTTGATTGATATTAATAACGATACCTTCTAACTCGATAATTTTATCTAGATAGGTACTATCTGCCTTTACTTCATCCATGTCATATGCTGCCAATAAATCAGCAGGCGAGATAACCACATCAGCTACAGAACCTGCAGTTTCAGTATGTGGCTTATTGTACATTCGGTAACCAACGAAAGCGCCAATCAACGCTAATAATGGAATAATAATGAGATATTTTTTCATTTTCTAATTATTTAGCGCTCCAGCATTTATCCATGCTTCGACTTTTGAAATACGACAATCATCTAGTTTATTAGCATTCTGCGGCATCGATTTGAAACCACCTGAGTGTTTTATTGAGCCTAATAACTGCTTATTTACTACATATTTTAAAACATCATCATAAGTCTCAAGTGTGATATTTCCTTGCAAATCAGAATTGTTATGACATGTAAGGCAACTGTTCAATAATATAGGCTTAATATCATTTGTAAAACTTACATTCTCAGTGCTGCAAATTGTGGTGGGATATAGATTTTCTTCTGTGTCATAATAGCAAGAAGAAAGCCCTAATGTTCCTATTATCAATATCAAAAAAAACTTTTTCATTTATATAAATTTAATAATTTAGCAAATTCAGAATTTTGACACCACAAATGTAAAGAATTCATAATACTTCAGTGCCTTTTTAGATCAATTTTGTGGAGCACCAGCATCAATCCAGCTTTTTATTTTGGATAATTGACAAACGGTAAGCTTACTTCCTCCTTGCGGCATCGTCTTATATCCTTGTGCCCAACTTAAAGCTCCATATAATCTACCACCATCAGCTGCAGACTTGATACCTGTGTACGAGTCTAAATTGATGCCTCCACCTGCATTTCCTGTTTTGTGGCAAGTGGTACAAGCTGCCAATGTGGGTTTTATGAAATTATTATAACTAACATTCGTTGTATTACATGGTTCAGAATTAAAGTCACACATTTCGTTTTTTGCACCTTGGTTTATCCATTTTGCAATAGTGTTTATCTGAACTTGTGTCAGTTTTTGTGCAGGTGGTGGTGGCATCACATCACTAGGATCATTTTCAGTGATAACTTCATAAAGCTTACTATCATTTGGTTTGAATGGTTTTACTTTACCCGTATTTACTACATTCTGATAGTTGTCCAGTTTTACGCCTTCTGAAGCTGTGGCCGCATTATGACATCCTGCAAAAGCACAATTTGTAGTCAATATAGGCAAGATATCTCTTTCGAAATATACAATATCGGGGTTACAAGGAGTACCTGTAGAAGTCGTATCCGTAGGCACTGGTGGAAATATTACTAAAAAAGTGGTATCACATATCCCGTTCGTACATGCTATAATACAAGTATTGATTATATCTGTTTGATTCGCTCCAGGTGTCCATATGAAGCAGTTGCTTGCATCAAGAACAAAAGTACCTTGACCGACTGGTTGTGGTGGACACGTGCTGTACGTTGTAGATGAATTGACTATGATGTCATCTATCACGGGACAAGCGGGTTGTGTCGGACATCCTACACAGGTGGTAGTTATATTGGTAATAGCACTTAATGTAATAGTACCGTCTCCTGCTTTAGGCTCGTGCATACATCCTACAGCAAATATTAGTATCCCAAATAAAATTAATTTCCCCTTCATCAGCATTTTAACGATTTATTATTAACAACTCAAAGGTAAAAGATATTATTCTTATTGGCATCAAGTTACGAACTGAACTGGCATAAAATAGGATTGAATGGGAACAACAGCTATAAAGGATGGTGAAAATCTATCATTTATAGGTGCTTGTCAGAAAATTATATTGTAACTATTCATCAGCAAAAACCATGCTGTAAAGGTCAAACCCTTCTGCCCAATAATCTTCAGCTATTTCGTTAATGACAAATTGATGTTTTTCATAAAACTTATACGCCATTTGCGATGTCCTAACAGTTATCAAATTTATAGTTTTATCATCTTTAATCTTCCCTATTCTATAACTCAACAATGCGCTTCCATATCCTTTGCCTTGGTAATCAGGATCTACCAAATCCCATGAAATACGCATTTCTGACATAGCAGGTCCTTTATTATATCCACCACAAGCCACAATGATATTTTCAGCTTCTAGGACGAAGTAGTTTTCAACTTCATTTTCAAGATAAAATATCAGGTCAGCCCTTTCTTCCGGAGAAAAAAATGCAGGCGTATTTTTATCAAATAAAGACAAAATAGGTTGAATGTCTAAAATTGTGAAAGATCTGATATGCATAAATAAATTTTAAACCTGCAATTAAAATATGTATTAGTATTGTTTTTAAATTTACAATTCATGCCCACATCTATCACAATAAATAGCCTTGGAATCATGTCCTTCCTTCATACAATTGGGGCAAGTAATGGTATTTACGTCTTTCCTATTATTGTCCATAATAATAGCAGAAGTCACTATACCTGTAGGGATTGCAATAATCACGTAACCCAGCAGCATAATAATACTTGCCACAAATTGCCCTAAAGGCGTCGTAGGCGAAATATCTCCATATCCTACCGTGGTTATGGTCACTATAGACCAATAAATACTACGTGGAATACTATCAAAATTGGAATTGACATTATGTTCAATAAGAAACATAATTGAACCAAAAATACTAACAAGTATAAGAATGGTGGTAGTGAAAATAATGATCTTATTTCTACTCTGATGCAATGCACGTATTATGATATTTCCCTGATCAATAAAAGTATCTAACTTAAATATCCTAAAAACCCTTAATAATCGCAAACCCCTTATGATCATCAAAGAATTCATTCCCGGTATGAAAAACGTGAGATAACTAGGTAAAACCGATAGCATATCTACGATTCCAAAAAAACTACTTATATAACGCTTCGGACTATATACACAATAAAGTCGAAGTAAAAACTCGATAGTAAAAAATATTGTAAAGACCCACTCTAAAGTAATAAACAAGTATTTGAAAGAAGTATAAAACTCTGGAACTGACTCAAGCATCAAGACTCCAATACTTAATATAATCATAATCAATAGTACAACATCAAATAACTTACCAGCCTTAGTCTCCGATTCAAAAATTATCTCATGTAACTTTTCTCTGAATGGTGAAAAATTTTCTGGTTTGGTCTTTAATATTTTTTTATCAAACAAATCCTTCATGACACATTTTTTGTATTAATCTACGTATTCTTTTCTAAATACCAAAGCAAAAAGGTTATTTTCAAGCTGTAAATAACCATGCTCGTAGCAAAAACGATAAACTTTGCCCGTTTTGGTTTTATATTCATTAGTAAAATAAGCAAATTTGAATCCTTCGTCTAACAGAGCAGTTTTAGTTACAGTTGCTTTGCCAGTTGGATTGAGTGCTTCTAGAATACGACGATTTTTACGCAGTATATTATTGATATTGCGCATGAACTTGTTCTGATCGGTATTTTGCCTGTTGAAATAGGAAGTCCTACATTGATCACTACAAAACTTCTTATCTTGCCTTCCATCAAAAGGATCTTCGCATTCCAAACATTTACGCTTTTCCATAACATTTTACTTATAATCATGTCAAAGATAACTGACTCTGATCATTTAGCGATATTTTTAGTAAAAAAAAATGATTTTTGTGACGTACATGCGACCGATTTATGTTTTTATCACAACCCAAAACCTAAAATAATGACTAATCATCCTCCACCACATTCAATTGAAATCCAGTCAAAATAGTTAATAATGCATTCATTGCCACGTGTACTTCTCTGGCAAACCCATTGACATTTACCATCGGGTAAAAAGGTGTCAATGCTGGAATAATGACCTTA
>JBBRJL010000128.1:0-6966 GCA_038219375.1 Chitinophagales bacterium
CCTATCGGATCGCACACATGATAAATCTCGGTATTAATCCGGGAAATATCTTGTCGCTCACCTTTACCAATAAGGCGGCAAGAGAGATGAAAGACAGGATAGAAAGAGTTGTGGGTCCGAAGGCACAACGAGTTTGGGCAGGAACTTTCCACTCCCTTTTTGCAAGAATACTTAGGGTGGAAGCACACAAGATAGGGTATCCTAATGATTTTACCATTTATGATACAGACGATACTAAAAGTGTCATTTCTGAAATCATCGGCCAGATGAACCTTGACAAAAAGGTATATACACCAGCCATTGTAAGGTCGAGAATATCTGCTGCCAAAAGTAATCTCGTCACACCAAAAGCCTATATAGCAAACGAGGAATTAATGGCATATGACAAAATGGCTCGAAGGCCATTGATCTATGTCATTTACGAAAAATATGCCGCAAGGTGTATGCGCGCAGGTGCGATGGATTTTGATGATTTATTGCTACAAATGTTTCGATTGTTGTACCAAAATCCCGATCAAGTCCGCGAAAAATACCAGATGCAATTCAAATATCTGATGGTAGATGAGTTTCAGGATACCAATTATTTGCAGTATGAAATTTTGAAACTTTTTACGGTTTATCCAGGCAGTAAAAACAATATTTGTATCGTTGGTGACGATGCCCAAAGTATCTATTCATTCAGAGGTGCAACGATAGAAAATATCTTGCAGTTTGAAAATGATTTTCCTGATTTACAGACGTACAAATTGGAACAGAACTATCGCTCCACCCAATTTATAGTAGAAGCGGCAAATGAAGTGATCAACCATAATAAACGTCAAATTCAAAAAAAAATATGGACAGATCGTATAGAAGGTAATAAAATAAAAATTATCAAAGCTTCTACTGAAACCGAAGAAGGTAAACGTGTAGCTGATACGATCATCGAACAGAAAAACAGATACAATCTACAAAATAAAGAAATTGCCATTCTATATCGAACCAATGGACAGTCAAGGGTTTTTGAAGAGCAATTGCGTAGACATAATATATTGTATAAAGTATATGGTGGACTTTCATTTTATTCCCGGAAAGAAGTAAAAGACCTGATAGCATATATGCGTCTCACCATTAATGATAAGGATGATGAAGCGCTAAAACGTGTCATCAATTATCCGCGAAGAGGTATTGGTGATAGTACTGTTGACAATATCTCCAAGCTTGCGGATGATAATGATATGAGTATGTGGGAAGTATTAACTAAAATTGATTTTAATCAACGTTCCAGAAAAAGTATTGGAGATTTTGTCCAACTAGTACATGCGTTTAAAGCAAAATCAGCCAAATCAAATGCATACGAAATAGCCGATTATATTGCTAGGAATAGTGGTATCATTGAGTTGCTAAAAGCAGACAAAACAATAGAAGGTCTAGGAAGGCTCGAAAACATTACATCTTTGCTTGATGGTATCAAAGAATTTGTCGATGATGACTTGCTTGAAGCTGGAGAAGAGATAGAGACAGACAAAAGTTTATCCACCTTTTTGCAAACGATCTCGCTCATGACGGATGCCGACACCAAAGAAGAAAATCCTGACACCGTCACGCTTATGTCCGTGCACTCTGCCAAAGGATTGGAGTTCAAATCAGTATTTGTGGTAGGACTTGAAGAAAATCTTTTTCCGAGTTATATGGCACTTGCAGAAGGCAATCAAGTAGATGAAGAGCGTCGATTATTTTATGTGGCCATTACTAGGGCAGAAGAATTATTATGTCTTACATATGCCCATAGTAGATATCAGTATGGAAACATGAGGTATAACGACCCGAGCAGATTTTTGGAAGAAATATCTGACAACAACTTAGATTCAATTATTTCTATTCATAAAAAACCTGAGTTTCCCGAACCGAAAATATTGGGTAATTTCAAACCACTTGGTAACAAAAAACCAATGCTTTCTATCAATACAGACGACTTTGTCGCAGCCAATCCAAACGACATAAGGCCAGGTATGGAGGTGATACACCTGAAGTTTGGACAAGGTAAAGTCATCAGTGTAGATGAACGACTTGTAGCATCAATCTTTTTTGACGGACTCGACGAAAACCAAGAAAAAAGAATTATGTTACAATTTGCAAAACTACAAATTGTAACATAGGGCATCAGGGACTAATATCTTTACCAGCTGCTTTCTGCATAGGATTGAGTTTATCTTTGTACTTGTGCTGTTTGAACAATTGGAATCGTGTCGGTAATTCCTTGACAGGCCAATTATTATTAGACACATCAATATCTGCTGTTTCTTTATATGGGTCAATGACTATAGACGTTACTTCCTTATTTTTTACAAATACTTTGGTAAATTTATCTTCGTTTTTACGCCAAATTTCCACTGGCACTCGTTCGACTTCTCTAGTACCATCTTCGAATGTCCATTCAATTATCACAGGCATTACGAGCCCTCCTTTATTGCTAAAGTGGAGTTCGTAATAATTTTTATCACCATATTTTTGTTCTTTTTCATCACGAGTGAAAAGACTATCATATTTCATTTGAATGGTAATGCTTACGGAGTCTTCCGTTTCCCACGGACGATAAGTATTATAGAAATCAGTTACGGTAGTGTCTTTTTCTACTGGAAACTGACCTATTTGTGCCCGATTGCGTTGACGTGTCAGAAAGTCTAAAGGCTTATTAATGACGTTTCTCGTGGTATCCATCTTTTTTTCTGGATCATTATCTAGATCTGGCTTGTACCACGTTATACTATCTAGAGAGATATCTACGGCATCAATACTATAAAACCATCCTCTCCAAAACCAGTCGAGATCCACGGCACTTGCTTCTTCCATAGTACGGAAAAAATCATCAGGGGTAGGATGTTTGAATGCCCATCGACGGCAATATTCCTTAAATGCATAATCAAAAAGTTCTCGACCCATGATGGTTTCTCGGAGGATGTTCAGCGCAGTGGAAGGCTTGTCATAGGCATTATTACCATAATCTATGATGTTTTCGCTATTGGTCATGATCGGTTCTAATTGGCTTTTGGGACGTTTCATATAATCTACAATGGTGTGTGCTGGTCCCGCTGATGAAGGGTAATTATTGTCCCATTCTTGCTCTGTCAGGAACTGAACGAAACTATTGATTCCTTCGTCAAACCAGGCCCATTGTCGCTCGTCACTGTTTATAATCATTGGGAAGTAAGTATGTCCTACTTCGTGAATGATAACCAAAATGGCCGCATTTTTAGACCCTTCCGTGTAAGTACCATCATCGTCAGCTCTACCAGGATTGAATGATATCATTGGGTATTCCATGCCATTTGCAGCTTCTACTGAGATGGCAACAGGGTATGGATATGGAATACTGTATTTGGAATAGGTACGAAGCGTATGATCTATTACTTTTGTACTATATTTATTATATATCGGATAAGCTTCTTTACCATACAGACTCATACACATCACTTTTTGACCGAGTTCATTGTAATGTGGCATAGCATCCCAAGCAAATTTCTTACTCGCAGTCCAAGCAAAATCTCGGACATTTTTAGCTTTGTATTTCCAAGTTTTAGTTTTGGTGGAAATTGGGATTTTTTCATTGGCTTTTGCTTCGTCAAGATTCACGATAAGAAGCGGACTTTTTGCAGTTTGAGATTGCATCCATCTATTATACTGTGTAGGCGTCAGGGTTTCTTTAAAGTTCTGACATTCTCCTGTAGCAGCAACTACATGATCTGACGGAAGTGTGATATTGACCTCATAATCGCCAAAAGTAAGGGCAAATTCCCCAGTACCAAGAAACTGTTTGTTTTGCCATCCTTCAAAATCGCTGTAGACACACATTCTCGGAAACCATTGCACTACGGTATAAAGATAGTTTTTGTTATCTTCAAAAAATTCATAACCACCTCTTCCCCAACTAGGTGTCTTCTTTCTATCTATCATATAATAAGACCAATCTATGCGGAATGTTACCTTTTTACCAGCTTTGAGTGGTGTAGGTAGGTCTATTCTCATCATACTTTCATTGATGATATATTTGAGAGGAGTACCTTTGTCAGATAATACCTTTTTTATATTTACACCATATTTGTCTAGTTGACTTGCAGCTTCAAGCCTGTCAAGTGCACTTTCATTCATCACATCAAACATTTTGGAAGCGTTCATGTGGTGTTTGGTATTAGAACTTTGGTGTTCATTCTCATCTAGTTGAACCCATAGGTATGGTAGATCGACAGGTGAATTATTGTGGTAGGTAATGAGTTCAGAACCATCTATGCGTTGTTCTTTAGTGTCTAAGGTGCAATTTATTTTATAATCTGCTTTTTGCTGCCAATATTTTGGACCAGGAGCACCGTCAGCGCCGCGGTATTCATTGGGTGAACGGAGCATGTTGTCGAGTTGCTCAAATTTTTTGGCGTGATTGGAGCGGTCTTGGGCTTGGATGCTTTGTATTAAGTTTGTTACAATTATCAAAAGAAATAAAAATCTCATCTTATTTTTAAATTTAGGTTGTCAATCAAAAAAATGTTGAAGTTTATATTCATTCCCAAAACTTCGCATGAGCATCGTAAAAGGACTTTCCTTACTAAAATAAATTCTCAAGTTTCGTTCTTCAATTCGTAATGACCCCCGATCTCCTATATCTGCCGCTTTTTTATAATTAACAATAGTAGATAATACTTTTTTAGCTTGTCTGTTAATTGCTTCTCTTAGTGAAGCAGTTCGCAATTTAGAATTTGGGTTGTGGCCAAAATGTAACTTTTTTAAAAGCTTTACAGTATTTTTAGTCTTTTGAGATGGATCGATTGTGTAAAAGATAGGTTTGTCATATTCCAATGAATCAAATTCATATCCAATAAATTCTTCTACATCTTCATTAGGATTACAGACATCTAAAAATCCTTCTATTGGAGATATTTTTGGTTTGATACCATTACAAATGTGACAAGCTAAGTATAAATTGGACCAGATATATTTCTTTTCTACTGCTTCTTTTTGAGTTTCGAAATGTTCTATATCAAATATACTAGAGCTAATACCTTTTATCTCGCACAAATAACATTTGTTTTTGAAAACAATACCTAATGCTTTTAATATTTCGATAGTTCTATAAGCATTTTTTACAATTGGTTCCACCGTGACATCTCTATTCACATTGATCATACTTCAGGAATAGATTTAGGTCTATTGAGGTGCAAATAGATTTCATAACCCAATTCTGGAGATAGGTTGTTTAACGCCTCATATATTTCTTTAAGGTGACTTTGCTGTTCATTTGAAAGTTCTTTTTTCTTTAAAAGTGATTTTGCAGTATCTAACAATTTTGTTGCTCTCAAAGAGTATTCTGAGCCTAAGCCAAAATGCTCTTTTGAGATAACATCATAAGAAATACCGCCGAGGTCTTCTGTAACCAATTCATGACTTGACAAATCATAAATATTGGCATTGTCGATACTTGAGAGTATTTGCGGCGAATGTGTACATATAATGAACTGGAGTTTAGGAAAAAATTCGACTAACGAAGGTAAGATTTTCTCTTGTAAGCTAATATGCAAATGAGCTTCCAACTCGTCTATTAAAACTATTCCTATCGGATCTTCATTTAATCCATTCGTTTCCTTATAGGCTTCTAGCTGCAGGATGATCTCTGCTAAAATAAAAATTACACTTCCATATCCATCCGCCAATTGGTCAAAATCAAACCTTCTTCCACCATTCATTTCAAAATAAAATGAAGAAGTTTTCAATTCATGTTTTAACTTAATATCAGGCGTTTCGAACAAATATTGAATTAATTTATCAAACTTTCTGAACCAAGAAGTATGTTCTTCTGCTATTTTTTCATTTTCGTCAGCGATGGCATAAGCTTGTTCTCTTCTCTTTTCTACTAAATATTGCTGAAAAAACTTACTTAATGAAATATTTGGATTGCTTGTATTAAGATTAGCTTCCAAAGCTAAAATATCAAGTTTTAATGTTTCAATATTTTCTTGATTATTTTGAATTTCAACTTTTATGGCGTTTATTGACAGTTGTTCATTTTGAACAGTATGCCCTGTTCCTGAATCTAAAATGTTCTGTTTTTGTTTTTCAAAAGTTATAATTTGTTTTTGATAATTTTGAATAGTTGAAGCTTGAATATTTATTTCTGCTTTCTTTTGAACAATGTGTTGATTTTTTCCGATTAACTCATTAATAAATTTACTTTGTTCGGATAACATTGCTACAGAAGCAACTTTTAGATTAGAGTCCGCCTTATTTGTGTTGAATTTCCTTTGGGAAGGGATATAAATTACTAAATTTTCGGTTCTATCATGTAAGGCTTCATCATCAATATTAAATGACAATTCTACCTTAGGATGTTTATACCCCATTTTGTCAATAAAGGATTGAATTTCAGGTTTTGAGACTTTGTCTTTGAGCTTCTTGTAATATAACGAAGATGACTTTAGTCCAGATTTTAGGTTTAGCAGTTCTTTATAGATACAATTCAAAACAGTAGATTTACCACTTCCGTTTTTACCCGTAAGTAATAAATGCTTAAAAGGATAACTGTTTTCTGGTTTAAAATCTATTTTAAAATGGCTATCCACATAGTTTGAATATATGTATACAGATTGAAGATACAATTGATCCATTTCGATTTATTTTATAAACTTATGTGCAAATATAGTGCTAGTTTTCTAAATCTGCTATCAATAAAGATTTCATTTACGAAAGTAAGGCCTGTTTTTCTAAAAAATCATAGGCACCACATACCATACAAACAAAGTTATTAACACAATGGCAATGAGATTCATCACAAAACCTACTTTGATCATATCTGTCATTTTGATATGATTACTAGCAAAAACAATAGCGTTGGGCGGTGTGCCCATAGGTAACATTCCCGCACAGCTGGCAGCAAGAGTCATGGGAATACCAAGTAGAAGAGGATTGATATTCATACTATCTGCCATAGAGGATACTACGGGT
>JBBRJL010000129.1:0-6955 GCA_038219375.1 Chitinophagales bacterium
ATGCAATCCTCCTACTCCGTCTTCATTATATCTCGGTCTGTCTACCAATTCTGGCAAAAAAGCCATTCTGTCCGTACCAGTAGAGTCATGTAGATATCTGCCTACTACCCCAGAACTATTGGATAAGCCATTTGGATGCGATTTGGATTTAGAGTTCAGCATAATACGTGACGTTTCGCAAGCTGATGCAGCGAGCACCACCACTTTTGCCCCAATCTTATATTCCTTCAGGTCTTTTTTGTCAATATAAACAACTCCTGTAGCTAATCCAGCATCGTCAGTGATTACTTCTCTTACCATAGCATGCGTATAAAGTTCCACTTTGCCTTTCTGCATGGCAGGTTTTACTAAACAAGTACTCGATGAAAAGTCCGCATGTACCTGACATCCTCTATTACATTGTGCGCAAAAGAAACAGACGCCTCGCTCTGCATTTATTTTTCTAGTAAGTATCGATAATCTAGATGGTATGACGGGTACATTAGCCACTGCAGCTCCTTTTTTTACAAAAAGTTCGTGCAATCTTGGTTTTGGTGGTGGAAGGAAAAAACCATCAGGATCATTTGCCAAGCCTTCATTAGTACCGAATACGCCTATGAGTTTGTCTACCTTGTCGTAATAAGGCTTGACGTCTTCATAACTGATCGGCCAGTTATCACCAAGGCCGTCTTGATCTTTTCTTTTGAAATCTTTGGGACCAAATCTCAGCGAAATCCTTCCCCAGTGATTGGTGCGTCCACCGAGCATACGAGAGCGGAACCAGTCAAATTTGGTACCATCCTTACGAGTGTATGGCTCTCCATCGATCTCCCATCCTCCCCACGCCGCATCAAAATCTCCGAAAGGTCTCTGTGTGTTTGCGCCTCTTCTCGGTGATTCCCACGGCCAGCGTAGTTGTGTACGATACTCTTCTAGCGCAGGGTCAAAGTCACCACCTGCTTCAAGTACGGCTACAGAGAGGCCTGCTTCCGATAAGATTTTAGCTGCCATACCTCCACCTGCTCCTGACCCCACTATGCAGACGTCATATTTTTTATTCTGTTCTTTTATCTGAAAGCTCATCTGATTTTTTGATTTCAAAGCCAAATATATTCCTATCTTTTCAATAGTTCTAATATTTGTTTTCCAAAATCAAAAAAAAAATATTTTATAAGGTTTTTGTGGGAAACGATCAAGCTCTTTTTAAAAATTCAACTTGTTTAAATTGAAAAAATCTCCCTTTTTTAACTTCTATTTTAACAATGCCAAATCCTGTAATCTCCTGCCTAATTCATCGTCTACTGCAAGTTTTAGAAAATCATCTTGAAGCCCAAACACCCTCATCACATTAAAATATGCTCCTAACGCTACACTTGGATTTCCTGACTCTATTTGATAAAGCGTAGAGCGGGATATATCAGCTCTTTCAGCTACTTGGGTAGTAGTCAGTTTACGTCGTTTACGGGCCATTTTTAAGTTTTCACCCGTTTTTTCCAAGACATGGACATACTTTGGAAAAATGATTTGTTTTTTTGTACTCATGACAAAATGATTGATATTACACACAAGTATAGTACTTTTGATTATAATAACAATCATATTTATTGAAAAAATACAAATTCTCTTCGCTACCCTTGCTAGTGCGAGTTTGCAACTCGTGCCCTTAACCTAAAGTTAATCGTAATCTATATTCCTACCATATTCTGCGAAATCTGCTAGCCTATTTGATAGGTCTACTTGACCAAGTCTCCCGACATTCTAAGCAACTCTATTTCGGCTAATTTCACTTCAAAATCTGCGGTGATCTTCCGAAATTCAGTATCCACTAGGTTAAGTTGTGCTGTCCTTAGTTCTAAAGCATCGATCGTGCCCAATCTCATTTTATCTGTGGTGATATCGAGATTCTTTTGAGCAATTTTAATGTTACTTGTCTCTAGCTTTGCCAACTCTTTGGAGGTAATATAATTATTGTAGATACTGTATAAATCCGTTTTTATAGCTAATGCTGTTTGTTCTTTGGTCAGTTTGCCGCTTTCTATTCCCAATTTTGCTACTTGTATTTCACGGCTATTATTCCATCCATTAAATATATTCCATCTAGCTGTCAACCCAAAAGATAATCCAGCATTTTGATTAAATTTTAAAATACCTATCTCTGCTTGCAACCTATTAAAATTATATCCCAAATTTAAGTCCACTGTCGGGTATCTGTTTGCTTGCCATTGTTTGACATTTAGCTCTGCTAGCAGTATACTTTTATCTGCAAGTTGCAACATAACATTACGCCTTTCTGCTTTTTCGACTACATCGTTATAATCAACAACTATGGGTGTCTCCGTAACTGCCAAAATTTCAAAAGCAGTCTCTGGCGCTCTGCTCAATAATTGATTCAGCATGATTTTTGTAGTTTGAAGGATGAGCTGTTGTCTTATGAGTGCTGAACTGTCTGCATTAATATCCACTTCTGCTTGTAAAACTGGTATTCCTGAACCCGAACCCAAATCTAATTTCAGCTTGGCAAGTTGGTATCTTTCTTTTGATATTTCTATGGCTTTTTGGATGGTTTCGATTCTTCGTTGATGTTGCTCGATACTATAATAAAAACTCATCACCTGACTTATCGTGTTTTCCATTTGGAGTTGTACGTTGAGCTGGCCGAGTTTTTCTATTTCAGTAAGCCTATCTTTATTGACAAACATCTGCAACCCATTAAAAACAGTCCATCCCAAGAGCAAATTGGCATTCAGGTTGTTGATGTTTACATTGTTACCTGTTCTGGTTTCTCCACTGAAAAACTCTTGTGTTGTATTAGTGATATTGTAGTTTTGACCAAAATTTAGAGAAAGATTAGGAAGAAGGCCTGCGTTACCCAACGTATTATTTGCAGCGTTTACCTCTGTGGTATTTCTTGCTATCCGTACATTATAGTTATTCTGTAATGCAATACTAATAGCATCTTTTAGACTCAATGACTCTTGTCCATTTATTGTTATCAATGTTAAAAGAAAACAAAAAACCGACACTATTTTTATACTTCTAATATACATATATCTATAAAATTCTAAAACACTTATTAAATTTTGCACCAGAAAAATATTTATCTAAAATGCGTCATCGTTGGCATGTACCTTTTTGGCTCGTGACATGTAAGTGTACAATGCAGGAATTACATATAGTGTTAGTAACAACGAAAACAACAATCCACCAATGATGGAAATACCCATAGATACCCGACTCAATGAAGCTGCTCCAAGTGCCAAGGCGATAGGTAATGCGCCCAAAATTGTGGCTAAACTCGTCATCAGAATGGGACGAAGTCTCGATACTGCCGCTTCGGTAACAGACTCAAGAGCACTGACACCTTGTTCGCGTCTTTGATTAGCAAACTCTACGATAAGGATACCATTTTTTGTAACGATTCCGATCAAAACAATGATTCCAATCTGACTGAATATATTCAATGTGGAATCCGTGTACCAAAGTGCCAATATTGCTCCTGCCAATGCCAAAGGAACAGTAAACATGATAATAAGAGGGTCTACAAAACTCTCAAACTGAGCTGCCAAAATCAAAAATACTAGCACAAGTGCCAGTATAAACGCAAATAGTAACGTGGATGAACTCTCTTCAAACTCCTTGGAAGGACCTGCCAAGTCTGTACGATAACTATCGTCCAATACTTCAGAAGCAACATCCCTCATAGCCTGTATTCCTTGACCAAGTGACACTCCCGGAATCGTTCCCGCAGAGATCGTAGCCGATACAAATCGATTGTAACGATATAATTGTGGTGGATTACTTTGTTCTGAAATAGTGATAAGGTTGTCGAGTTGGATGAGCTCACCGTTTTTACTTCGCACATAGATGGATTTCATATCTGCTGGATCGTTTCTATTGTCCAAGGTAGCTTGTCCAATAACTTGATATTGTTTACCATTTTTGATAAAAAAGCCTAGTCGCTGTTCTGCAAAATATAATTGCAGTGTCTGTGCAATATCCATTACCGAAACCCCCAATATTTGTGCTCTATTCCTGTCAATATCAATTTTTAACTCTGGTTTATTAAATTTCAAATTAATATCTACTGCTTGAAACATCTCGTTTTGTCTAGCTTTCTCCAGAAAAGTAGGGATCACGGCTTTCAATTTTTCGAAGTTTTGGGCTTGAATTACAAATTGTACAGGCAAGCCTCCACGCCTATCACCTATCGTCTGTTCCTGAGCCACAAAGATCCTTGCATCCGTATATTTTTTTACAACTTCACTCAGTTCTGCTGCTATTTGCATTTGGCTCTTCTCCCGCTCTGCTGCATCTACCAGCGTGATACGTACAAAACCGGTATTAGATGCTTGTGATGCGCCAAACCCTGGTGCTGTCACTGAAAGTATCGACTCTGTTTCAGGTATAGAGCCTTCAATATCTTTAATTACTTTTGTAAGAAAATTATTTGTAAAATTGAAAGAAGCCCCTTCAGGTCCTGTAGCATTTACAGACAGTCTACCCTTATCTTCTAGTGGTGCTAATTCGGTTGGTAATGACTTTCCTAATTGGTAAATCATCCACGAAGATCCAATCATAATCAAAACCGCTAGCCATCTTATTTTGAAAAACAGATTAAGCGTTTTGCCATAAATATTAGTCATACCCACAAAAAAACGTTCTGTCACCCGATAAAAATAGTTTTCGTTATCTCCATGTCTCAACAGATTTGCACTCATCATAGGAGTCAATGTCAAGGATACAAATGCTGACACCAATACCGCGCCAGCAACGACCACACCAAACTCTCTAAATAGTCTTCCCGTTAGCCCTTGAAGAAACATGATCGGTAAAAATACGGCCACAAGTGTCACCGTAGTAGATACGATAGCAAAAAATATCTCTTCAGAACCTTTGAAGGCTGCTTCTCTCGGAGACATACCTTGTTCTACTTTCTGATAAATATTTTCAAGCACCACGATAGCATCATCTACCACAAGTCCTGTAGCCAATACTATTCCTAAAAGTGTGAGGATATTGATAGAAAAACCTGCCAAGTACATGATAAAAAAAGCACTTATTAGAGATATTGGAATGGCAATGACGGGAATTAAGGTCGATCTCCAGTTTCTCAAAAACAAGAAGATGACAATGACAACCAGTCCAAAAGACAAAAATACGGTCTCTTCCACTTCGCTGATAGCTTTTTTGATACCTACGGTGGTGTCTAGCGCAATACCAAGTTTTAGATCTGACGGAATTTCTTTTTTTATAACTTCCAGTCTTTTGTAAAACTCGTCCGCTATAGCAATATAATTGGCGCCAGGTTGAGGTGTGATTGCAACACCTATCATCGGTACTGCACCATTTCCTCTTAGTAACGATCGTTCATTTTCTGGTCTTAGCTCAGCAATGCCCACATCTTTGAACCTAATAATTGCACCATTACTTTCCTTTACAATAAGGTCATTAAACTCTTCTACAGTTTCTATTCTACCTACTGTACGTATAGTGAGCTCTGTATTATATCCGTCTATTCTTCCTGAAGGCAACTCTACGTTTGCGTTTAATAATGCACTTCTTACGTCAACTGGCGTTACCCCTTTTGATGCCATTTTCGTCGGATCCATGATCATTTTCATGGCATATTTTTTCTCACCCCATATACTTACGCCACTTACTCCCGGTATT
The DNA here is from genome assembly GCA_038219375.1 of Chitinophagales bacterium. Lineage (GTDB taxonomy): Bacteria > Bacteroidota > Bacteroidia > Chitinophagales > Saprospiraceae > OLB9. Next base: position 5,650 of record JBBRJL010000129.1, read on the forward strand.
GTCTGAAATCTCTCTTTGAAAGTATTATTTCCTATCTCTGAAAGCTCAAGTAGCGTCCTCTGCTCACTTTGGACAGTGAGTGAAATGATAGATTGAGCACTTGCGTCAGCTTTGCTAACTATTGGGGGGTTTGCATCAGGAGGAAGGTTTCTTTGTGCTTGAGATACTTTATCTCTTACATCATTTGCTGCAGCTTCGAGATTTATTTCAAGACCAAATTCAACCGTAATGGTACTACGTCCATCGCTACTCGTCGACACGATAGATTTAATACCATCGATACCATTTATTGACTCCTCAAGTGGCTCAGTAATCTGCGAAATAATAACGTCTGAATTGGCACCCGTATAGGTTGTACTCACGGTAATAACTGGAGGGTCCACACTCGGGTAGTCTCTGACTCCCAGATAGTTGTAGCCGATGACACCAAATAATACGATTACAATAGAAAAAACAGTAGCTAGAACAGGTCTTTTAATACTTATGGACGATAAACTCATTTATTCTATTTACTAAATTACCTTATTCTGAATATTTACCTCGACGGGTGTGTTAGGTCGCAATTGTAATATACCTGATGTTAGTACCGTATCACCGACGCTAATACCTGTCAAGATTTGGATTTCCTTTTCTGTTCTAATACCAGCCGTGACAGGAACACTTACCGCTTTTCCGCCTTTACTTACGAATAATTTTGCACCTGCAATATCTGGTATGTATGCTATCGTTGGGACCATTATCGCTTTGGATTTATCGCCCACTTGTATGCTGATATCTGCAAATGAGCCTGGAAAAACATTTGCAGATGGATTAGGAAAAAATGCTCTCACCATGGATGTTCTGGTCACAGGGTCTATTTTCGGTTCTTTGGCAAAAACTGTTGCTTTGAGCGGTGATGTCTGACCTGCTACCGTAAAACTAACGGATGATCCTGTTTTTATAAGGCTATTATATTTTTCTGGAATGCTGAAATCCACTTTGAGTGGATTGATATTCTGTATTGATGCAATTACCGTAGTAGGAGAAATAATGGCGCCTTCACTGATTGATTTCAAACCAATAATGCCACTGAAAGGTGCTATGATTTTTGTTTTATTTATTTGTGTTTTTAAGATGTCTACATTAGCTTTGAGAAGGTTAAGGTTTGTCTTTGTGACATCATATTCTTCTTTACTTATAGCCGTGGTTACCAACAATTGTTTTTGTCGTTCTTCCTTTTCTTCTTGGAGTTTTATCTCAATATTTAACCGTTGCATCTGTGCTACAAGTTCATCATCATTGAGTTTTACTAATAACTGACCTCTCG
>JBBRJL010000130.1:0-6938 GCA_038219375.1 Chitinophagales bacterium
ATATTATGGTGCCAAAGTGATTCACCCTAAAACAATAAAACCACTGCAAAACAAACTAATACCGCTATTCGTACGTCCATTTTTGGACCCGATGAGTGAAGGCACTGTGATCAGCGATGAGAAGGAGATGAGTTATCCGCCTGTCATAGTAATCGAACATGAACAGACCTTACTCCACATTTCTACCAATGATTTTTCGTTTGTAGCTGAACACCATTTGAGTATGATATTCGCCCTTCTAGCCAAATACAGACTCAAGGTCAATATGATGCGAAACACAGTTATCAGTTTTTCGGTTTGTGTCAATAACATACCCGAAAGGATCAGAAAATTTGAAAAAGAACTTGGTTCTGAATTTAAGATGATACAAGACAATGATCTCGAACTTGTGACGATCAGGCATTACAATGAAGATATTCTGAAAGATATGAAGAAAAACAAACTCATCTTATTCGAAGAAAAACTTCGAGATACGGTACAAATGGTGGTGAGAAACCTACCGAAGATGAAGCGGAAGGAGTGAGATTTCACTGCACATTTGTTGGGTGCCCGTAAAGCTGCTTTGGTTTAGTGGATTTAGTGAATTTGGGAATTTAGTGAATTGCTTGTGCAGTGTACTTTTGTCAATATCATAAAGTTGTGCTGTCGCATTTGTTCAAAGTCTGTGACTTTTGGACGGTTATCATACGGTCATCTGACCGATGTCGGGATTTCTATTGGTCTCTGAATTCATTTGGAAGAAGTTATCATGTGTTGCAAACAAGTTTGCAATTCTAATAGAATCTACATCTTCACCCATTCTCCTGTCTTTATCAATTCTGCACCATCATATATTTTATACACATAAGTTGCTGTAGGTAGGTGGCTTAGATTGAGCTCAACCTTGTCTGTACTCAGGTCATAATATTTCTCCATTAACTGTCCTTGCATGTTGTAGATACCTATCATCACCCTGCGATATCTATCGTCGAGATCAATGGATAAAAATCCTGATGAAGGATTAGGATATACTTTGACATGGTGCTTTTTTGTGGTGGGTAGTGTCACATCCTGTGTACTTGTAGTAAGCGACGTTACTTCAGGTACTTTATACAAGATATCATCACAGTCGTAGCCGTCTATACAGCCATCTGCACTCATACGTACTATGAGGATGTCTGGTTGAAACACTGGTCTTCGTAGCACGCTATCATATTCAATATCGCTATTCAGATCCCCTACTGCCATAATGCTGCCATCTTCTAGCTCTGTCACGCCATACAAGGCACCTATGGTATTGAAACTAATATCACTAGTATTAAATAGCCCCTTGTACCATAATAATTCCCCTTTATTGTTGATACGGAATATAAGTGGTGCAAATGCAAGAACATTCGGTGTAGGTGCATCTAACCACCTTATACTTCCCACACCTATAATGTCGCCATTTCGAGCTTCTATGAGTTTATATATCCTTCGTCCTTGTTTTCCTGGGTAGGGAGACTCTGCTGGCAGGTTTTTTCGCCATTCAAATTTATCTACTATGTCATAAGTGCTGTCTGCTAAGAAAACAATCTCTGGTAAACCATCTGTTCCACATCTATTATAGACAGTCCTTCCATCAGAAAGTTGACAACCACACGGATAAGCATTTCTTCCACGACAATCTTTATTTTCATGTTTTATGATTTGATGAATTTCTTTTTTTTTGCTGAACTTAATTATTGCTGTTGTGTCTCCAAAATTGATATATTTTGCATGGTGCACTAAATTTCCATTCCCATCCACATAAAGTTCAAAAGAAGCAATACTATTATATGGGTGCTCTGGCTCGCCTATATGGATAATGGTATCTACACTCAAGTCATCTAGATTGAGATATGCCGTCATAATGTGATTGTTTGGAGTGTTTCCTTGGCCAGACACTACCAATTGATCATTATATATTAAAGAATTGAACTGATAAATGATGGGATAGATGCGGTTACTATCTATGACTTCAATCATACGTATGCTGTCCAAAGTATTATGATCCAATTCATATATTCTGTACGATTGAGGTATGTTTGTCAACGTATATTCCTCTCCAGTATAAAATATTTTATCACGTATAGAATCAATCACGATTGCATTAAAATTATTACTAAAATCAATAAATCGTTTATCTCTGACGAAATTAGCATTCTTGTCAATTTCCAAGATACCTGAAAAGATTCTGGTGTAGTTATTATTGATGTGCTGATATGAAACTAAAAAGTTTTCACCAAAGGGTAATATTTGTTTAGCAATCTCATTTGTACCTGAAATATCCAAAACTTTGATGTAGCTGTTTTGCGCTTGTGTGATAAAAGCGGCACTAAAAAAACATATTATTAACATTATTCTCATTTCACTCAATATTATGAGCTTGTAAGGTGGAAAATATTTCCACCTTACAAGCTTTAAGATTATAAATTATGATAAAATTTACATTTTGATAAATCTCTTTGTCTCTACTATATTGTTGCTATCTGATATTTTTATGATGTAAATACCATTTGATAAGGCGCTAATGTCAATACTATTAATCTCGGATAAAAGATTTTGGCTAACAACGATTGTACCTACAGAGTTAAACATTTCTATCTTAAAATTATTGTCCGATTTTGTAACATTTGAAGGTAATTCTACATTCAAAAAGTCATTTGCAGGATTGGGATAAATCTTGAAGACATCTGCTTTTGTCTCTGCAATACTCCTCGGCACTACTGGCACTAAATGTGACTCCGCTGTGTAGATGACATCTCCTGTGAGTGCATAATACACGGCTTGTGCATTGCTCGCATATTGATGGCGGCTCTCTGCTACATTTCTTATAGCATTAAGTTTGGTAGTATTTGTAGCCACTGAATTGTCCCCATTCAAATAATCCAAATAGTGATTTTGCACCATGACGAAATCTATCTCATCCTGGGTTGCCACACTTCTGCTATTAAGGTATGTTCTTGAAGCTGCCAGTCCTTCTCTTTCCATCATCAATGCATAGACTTGGGCTTGGACACTAAAGAATGGTTCATTTTTTAGATCATTGATCAATACTGCATCTTTGGTAGGGCCACCTTTTCCATCTTTGATCATGGCATTTACTACCCTAGTATAACAATTTTTGAGCCTTGCGATGAGTATTGTCTTAGTACTTGCAGACAGAGCATTGTTTGCATTGATAGTAATCATTTGTTGCTTGATGGAAATCAATAAATTTTTCCTATTCACATCACTAGTAGGTATCACACATCTGCCTCTAAAATTTGGGGGCAACTGGCCGATTATTCCATTGATCGCACCGCAGTTGCTGATAGGGTCATCAATATCTGCTCCTTGAACCGTCAAAATACCTGAAATATTTGATACAATTTTACACGGATCAGGGCTTATCGATTTTAGGTAATAATCAAAAGGGTCTGTATCTGTATCTACCATTAGAGATGGTATCCCTGCTTTGCTAAAACAATTGCCAGCAGCGTCCGAAAGTTCTCCTTGTCGATCAAAAACAGAAGCATTTTGCATCATTTCGACGTCGGTTACAAATCCTGATTCATGACAATTGTCAAGAAACGAAGTTAAATTCCTTCCATGAAAAGAAAAACCATATGCACTTGCTAACAATCTATTACTTATGATCAAGTTCTCTGTGTCTCCACCTGTCATATCTTGGTACACGGCCGTTGTACCATAAAGAAAATCATTATCCCTTATAAAAGAAGAAGATCGTCCCGAAGCAAAAACGCCAGTTCGATTATTTATAAATGAATTATCACTAATCAAATGCGGTGAAGTATTATCCAAAGCACCAATATAAATACCATACAGATTATTATTAAATCTGCTTTCTGTGACATCTGAAGAAAACATAATACCATATGGACTATTCAACATTATACCTGTAGCAGAAGATCCTGCTTGAGCAACAAAATCACAGTCATGTAGTTTTACAGAAGAATTTATTGCAATGACACCAAAAAGGGTATAATTCCTAAATTCTGAATTTGTAAATTCAACCACAGAATTTCCTAAAAGCTCCACACCAATTGCACAATTTAGAAATTTAGCATTTGTGATACTTGATTGGTCATCTTGGACGGGACCTCCAGCCCATAATTCAAAGCCACCAAATCGACCAAAATCTATGCCTACCTCACAATTTCTTATTTCGCCTCCATTTACAGTTACGAGACCACCAGAAAAATTCCAATATGGCCCAAAAATAGTCCACCCATTGACTATAAAATTACAATCTATCCCCTTTTTTGCGTACTCTATTACGCCATTATTTATAATTTCTATCTCACCACTTGGAGACAAAATATTTGGATTATCAAAACCTTGAGGACCCCAAGGATTTCCTATCACTGTCACCCCTGCCCAATCACTTTCGCTGTCACATTTAGTTAAGGTGCCACCATCAAGTGTGATTTTACCACCCAAATTTATGGTGACTTTTTCTTTTATCTGATTACGACCTGACAAAACCAAGTGCTGGCCTGCCAATACTGTTATACTTTTGTACGCTGCGTCAGTATGAATATGTATTTCCCCTGTCCCTACTGGTGTAAAAGCGGTAATTGGGCAACTACAATTTTTTACAATACCAGGTTGACCATTTGTAAAAATTTCAGGAAGTGCTAGTGTCTTCATTCTTACAATCTGGCAATTGGTAAACATATTCCTACATTGATGGAAAGAATAAGACATAAAATTGGAGATCGGAGGCGCTGTCGTTATGCTTCCACATTGGCTCACACCATTCCAAGTACATGAAGGTCCGACATGATCTTGTAAGCCAACGCCATCGACAGAACCGCAATAATCACTAGTTTCAAGGCTAGGTGCTGTTATGTCAGGACAAGTAAATGAATTAGTAGCACAAGTTCCCTGAAATGTGTGAAATAACCCAAGTGCATGACCCATCTCATGGGAGATTAGTGAAGATAGTGATGCTGGAACACCATCGCTTTGAATACCTTTGATAAGAATCTCGTCGCTTGGGATACCAAATGCGTATCCGCTAGGATCAAGGATATTATCGGGTAAAACATGTACATCTATCCCTATATCGTTTCTATTTGAATTTTCGAAATAACACTTACCTGTAATATTTCCATTAGCAAGTTCTAAAGAAATTGGTGCTGTTTGGGTTTCGCAGGGATCAAAGACAAAACTGAATCCGGTTCCTGCAAAATCCGCTGTCAACCTATTGATTATTAATTGCGGCCTGTTTGCTGGTACCACATTTGTTCCCACAGCATACAAAATGAAATTCAATTTCACTTCAAAAACATTTCGTGATCCTGACCAAGTAGAACCATAATTTTGCCTCGCGGCGGTACTAGATGGAGCGCTGCCACAATCATGAACCTGAGCATTAGAAAAAAAATGTGAAAACATAATACCTAAAGTAAATAGGCACCTAAATGCAATTCTGCAATTCTGCAATTCTGCGATGTACTGAATTTTAACATAAAAAACAAATTTAAATAGTTATAAAAAAAATTAATTCCAAAAGAGTTTTTCTCAGAAAATGCCGGAAAAAGGGGTATAATCTCTCCGGTAAATCTGAAAACTATTGCAATGTAAAGGTTTAAATTTAATTTGTCAAGAATATTTTAATAAAAAGTTTAATAAATATTCAAAACAAGTAGCATCAAATTCTGTTAAATTACATAAAAACCAAATAAACCATAAGTTAACAAAACGAAAACACATATCCACAAACTTTACATGAATTAAAATTGTTATATTCCAACGTTTATTCCTTTATTATGAGAATTCAAAAAAATATTTTAAGGTTATTTGTACAAGACATTCAGATGTTAAAATGCATCATAAACTGTTCTATCATAGATATAATTCAATAAATCCAAACATCGATCAAGAGACCGAAAGAAAGTGGTCTATTAATCATAGACTTTAGACAATGATTAAGAATGCTCGACCAAATAAACAAAACCTTATTAGGCCGAGCCAATAAATATATTAAATTCCAGTCTAATTAAAATCAAAACGCACACCAAACGATATATTATTTTGATCAATGGTATTATCTGCAAAAATTGGATTGAGATCATATTTCACATAAAAACTCACATCTTGATAACCTATGTATCCACTCAATCCGTATATAAAGTCACTCGTATTGTAGTCGCCTTTGATGGTTTCTTCATGTCTCAATGATTCATTTTTGTATTCTATTTTTTGTTTAGTACTAAGATTGATACCTACATATCCGCCAATCCCTAATCTCACGCCTTTCTGAGACTTCAAGATCACTTTTTCATCAACGACTCTTTTTTTGGAAAAATCAAACTCAATATGTAACGGGAACACCATATTGATTGTCCTGAAATATGGCTCTTCGGACAAAGTAAAAGGATGGGTAGCTAGAGACGTCTGATTACCATTGGTCACAAAATATTGGTTATCTTTTGGCCTTAGATTATTATAAGTAAAGGATAAACCATATTTGAATTGGAGAAGATTTGAAGATGGTGCAAGTCGTGTCTTCCACGTAAATCCCCACTCGTAAAACCTAGAATTATTAAACTGAATGGCATTATTCTCAATAGAAGACAAATCTCCATCAGTGACCATATTATTCAACCCAATGGCAAATACAAACTGTGATGTCGTGCGAGGCTCTCCTTTAATTTTTTTCTTATTTTTTGTTTTCCATTCAAATTTGAAATTATTATCGTCATCATCAGAAACCACAACTTTTGACTCGTCAGTGTACTTTCCTTCCGCTTTATCTTTAACTAGTTGTGTTAATTCTGCTTCCAAAGGCATTAATTTTTCTTCGATACTTGTGGCACATTTTTGGGCAGCTACTTTTTTAAGTTCTTCGCCTTGGGCAGCTGATAGTTCGTTGTTATCCACTTTGGTATTGATAGATTCTACTTCCATTCTGAGCCATTCTTTCTCTT
>JBBRJL010000131.1:0-6874 GCA_038219375.1 Chitinophagales bacterium
ACCACCAAAAACAAAGCTTTCGTCATTCATAAATATATCTAGCTCCGGTCTTTGATCATCAACTATTCCTTTATCACTTGTACCGCCTATGATTACATTTGTAAACACACCACCTGCATCAATAGTATTTTCATTTGTAGCGTAATACGAGATTCGTCCTTTTCCAAAAGTGTAATTAATATTTTTAGGCACATAGAATGTAAACGACCATTTACCATTGGTAACGGATGCTGAACCCTTAAAGATGATGTTTTTGTATAGGGTAAAAGGAAATTTAGGTGACCCAGGATCGTTCATTAGTGTTTGTAACGTAGATTTTTTATCAAATACAGTTGGAAATATAGTACCATTAAATGAAGAGATCTCTTGACCAGCGTCATCACTGATATACCCTTCTATAGTTACTTTTTCAAGTGCGCTAATGGTGTCAGTGATCGTAAATGCATCCTTCTGATTAATTTGTGTAGTAACTACATTGTATTTTGGCATAGCTACTTGTAATGCGGGATCACCTATAAGGGCAAATTTACGTGAGTTGACTCTGAAAAAATCGCCTGTATATCTATTTTTACCTTGAGATAAGATGTATCCTAAAGTAGGTGCTTCACCATTTATTTTTTTGTACATTAATTCATTGACCGCATTTGTCAAATCTTTATTAGAAGAGGTATAAACTGCTCTTGTGGTACTGAGGAGGCCAATGGCACCTCCTTTTGGATTAAGTATAGCATATTCAGCAGGAGAAACAACCGAAGGATCATCATATGCCGCAAAGGAACATGTAGCTGTTACCATAATCGTGAGGCTGTTATAATTACGCCATGCCTGTATATCGGGCACTGTCAATACTCTCTCTTGTGACCATCCGAGTGGACCGCCGTGGCCAAGATACGTAAGTGAAAGTTGACCTTTAAATATATTATCATTGAGCGCTTTATTAGCTTCAGGATATCGGTTTTCACCAGCAGTAGATATTTGCTGGTAAGCATCTAGATACACTTTTTGTTGATTGTATAATGGGTGCCTTACTTCATCTTCTCTTGCAATACCATCCATATCTCTGAGGTGCGTATTCTGATCTTCGTCGTCGGCAGTATATCCTACTCTCAGCCTCCAATCACCATATACTTCAGGGGATTTTTCATAATGAATTATTTTATCTACCACAGCTTTTGCTTCTTCAGCTGTTTTTACAGGTAGTCTTCCTACTCCGATGTCGATGGCACCAACGAGCAATACACCTTCTGTCTCGCCTAGCAGACCGTAGAAATCATCTGATGGGAAACCTTCTATTGGATCCAAAGATTGGTCGGTTTCGTAGACGGGTACAAAGTTTTCATTGTTTAGGCCGTTTACCAAACCTTTGTAATCATATGATCCATCACCAAATAGTAAAACATATTTGAAGGATGGATTGCGTTCCAATAATAATTTTGCCATATCTCTTATGGCACCAGGATCTACTCTTCCACTGCTGAATTCGTTGTAAACTTCATTTACATTAGCAGCAATTACTTTTAGATTTGAATGAGATGATCTGTGCTGCGAAAGTCTGAGGGCATCGTCTTTGAATATTGGATGATATACAATAATCATTTCTTCATCTTTGATAGCATGTAAGTTTTGGTTAGCTATCTTGCCCAATCCTATGGGTTCAAATGCTCCTGATGCATTATTATGGCCAACAAATTCTCTAAGGGTCGACTGAGTATTGAATATTAATTTATTACCCGATAGAGTCATTTCTTTAGGTTCAAATGGATCAGTCACATCCCAAATTACTTGATTTATATATCCTTGCAAGCTCAAACTAGCAAAATTAACGTTTTTAGTCTCTCTACTTCTGAAAGGCAACTGAGTGTTATTTAGCGTAAGTGTTCTTGAAGAAACTATTTGTAAGAAATCCAGCCACGCTTCGGATTCAGCCGCTGTAGATGGAAACGAAATTTTTACTTGTGGATTAATATCATTGATTAAAAAAGATTCTCGTATTGATGTTTTTTGAGCATAAAGGGATTCTGCGGAAAGAATATTTACAGAGCCTATTGTTTTATTTATCTTTTTACCGCCTACTTCTAAAATTAAATTTGAGGTTGATCTACTTCTCGCAGCAAATGACATATCTACTTCTACAGATTTAGTATTGTCAAATCCAGAAAAATCAAATTGTGTATTGTATATTTTTTCTCTACTAGTTTTGAAATAATCCCCATACCACTCTTTCCCTGTACCTTCTGCACCAGTGAAGCTTCCAAGTAAATTTGTTAAATCATCTTCTACACGCTGTCTCATATCATAAACAGACGTTTCGAGTTCGGCTGCATCTGCTATTAAAGGAGTTTTGTTAACCCTTATTCCGTCTTGATTATCGATTTTGATAAAGTAGAAATTGTCTTTATCATAAATGTTTTTGTCAAATGTGTATGTATTGTTAGCTTTATTGTATTTCCAAATGTCGGCGCCTTCTGCATAAAACAAAATAAAATCTTCTGCGTCAAATCTTCCATCAGCCTCTCCCGATACAAGAATACGTAACTCTGCGAGATCATCTCTTCTTTGTGCACTGTTGAGTTCAGGAATTCTACCACCTCTATTGCCATAGATCTTTATTTTTTTAGGATTTATTTGAGAAGCATTTATACCCAATTTTGACTCTAAAAAAGCCCTGTCTATCTTGAAAATTCCAGTTTTATTGACACTTATTTTATAAATGTCACCATCCGCTAATACTGAGGTAAAAGTCGTAGGATTTCTACTTCCTCTTGATGGGATTTGTCCTGTAGATATTAATATATCAAAGTCCAACAGTCTTTCTATATCACCATTTGACGTTTTTCTGAACGGTAATACTGTAGCAGTAAATTGATATTGTCCTTTTATCTCAACTATATCTGCCCAAATAGCATATTCTGTATTAGATATTTTAGATTTTAATGATTGCGAAACTTTGATAATTTCAGTTTTACCAATTAAGATTTTGCTAGTTTTTAAAAGGCCTTTGGAAGTTGGGTTACTTTGATGGAATAACTGAGTTTCAGGTAGTTTGTCATTTTGAATACCGCCATTGAAAAATAAGCTTTCTTTAATTTCTTCGCTATTAGTCGCAGACCAATCTATTCTATAACTAAAAGTCCTTGTTTCTTGCGCGGATAAAGTCGAGAAAGCCAAAGAGATCAATAGAATTGAAAAAAACAAATGGAGTTTTAATGGATTATACATAATTATTAATAAATTTACGCTTTTTAATACAATGTAAACGTTATTTGGTTTTGGTATTATAAAATAATGTTAAAATCCTTTACGTTTTTGAATAAAACGAGCATCTTTGTAGTTGTATTGTATATCAAATGTTAATGAAACAGCTAAAATCAAATAATTTTTCAAATATTAGTGAAACAAGGTTTCTAAACAAGGTCATTGTTGCTATAGTTGTAATGTTTTTACTTAACATTCATGAAATAAAATCACAAGATCCTATATACAGTCAGTTTTATAACGCACATCTACAATTGAATCCTGCTTTGGCTGGCAATACCATTAGTCCATTAGTACAACTTAATTACAGAAATCAATGGCCATCATTACCTAATATTTATACCACTTATTCTGTGTCTTATGACCAATACATTGGAAAGTTAAATAGCGGTGTAGGTTTTATGGTTCTTTCAGATAACGCAGGTGAAGGCACATTGCAGACTACAGGCTTAACAGGCTACTACAGTTACAGGATAAAAGTAAGAGGTAATACCTATATAAAAGGAGGTATGGAGGTAGGATACAATAATCTCAGCTTAGACTGGAATAAACTTCAATTTGGTGATGCCATTGATCCTGTGAATGGTCCGATATCTCCTGGTGGTACTCCTTACCCAAGTAGCGAATCAGTTCCTGAGACAAATTCAAAAAACTATCTTACAGTAGGGGCAGGGTTTGTAGTGTATAATCCTAAATATTATTTTGGCATGAGTTTGAAAAATTTAAATTCACCTGACATCTCATTTATCGGTAATACCGCCACGGGTCAATCTGCGAATAGCAGCTTACCAGCTCGAATTTCACTTCACGGCGGTACTCAAATTATACTCAAACAAGGCAATAATAAAGTTGATCCGACGTTTATATCTCCAAATATAATGTATTTAAATCAGGCAGGATATAGTCAATTAAATGTAGGGGCATATTTGTCAGTAAATAAGATTCAGGGAGGATTGTGGTATAGACATTCATTATTTAATGGTGATGCATTGATAACGTCATTTGGAGTCAGGAAGGATTTTTTCAAAATTTCATATAGTTTTGATATTACCATGTCACAATTGACGATCAGACAAGGTGGAAGTCACGAGATAGGCATCATCTTAAATTTTGATCATCTTTACCCAAAACGACAAGATTATAATGATTGTTTTGCCATATTTAGATAGATAATGTTAAAATCTTTCGCTAAAGTTTCTTTTTTTTGGAAAATTAGTTTGTAATTTTCAAAATATCCATATATTTGGGCGCTAAATTAGAAAATCGAATATCAGTCAATGAGAAATTTAATTAATTCATTAAGTTTACTGGCAATTATTGCCACAGCTCTCGTTTCTTGTAGTAAAGGAGGAGGTGAGCGATCTTCAGCCACGGGTTGGAAATATAATGATCCTGAATGGGGAGGATTCGAAAAGAAGTCCTATGAGGGACAGATTGACGGACCAAATCTTGTACTCATCGAGGGAGGTACTTTTGCTATGGGGCTTACCCAGCAAGATGTGACCTTTGAGTACAATAACGTACCAAGAAGGGTGACAGTTTCTTCATTTTATATGGATGAGACAGAAGTCTCTAATATAAATTATAGAGAATATCTCCATTGGTTGAGAAACAAGTATGTGAGTTACCCAGAAGTATATAGAAAGGCTTTGCCTGATACTTTGGTATGGCGTGAAGAGTTGGCTTACAATGAGCCAATGGTAGAGACTTACTTGAGACACCCTTCTTATGATGAATACCCTCTAGTGGGTGTTAATTGGAATCAAGCCAATGATTACTCAAAATGGAGATCGAATCGTGCTAATGAGATGATCCTTATCGAAAGAGGAATATTAAATTTGAGCCCTGATCAGAAGGATTCAGATACTTATGACTCAAAAGCATATTTGAGTGGTCAGTACCAAGGTAATGTGAAGAAAAATCTTCCTGATCTTGCTACAGGTGGTGAGAGACCTGTAAAATTTGATGATGGTATTCTGTTACCAGATTACAGATTACCTACAGAAGCCGAATGGGAATATGCAGCGCTTGCACTACAAGCCAATCAACCTACATCAGACGATGAAGTGTATACGGAGAGAAGATTTTATCCATGGAATGGTAATACTGCCCGGTACAAAAAAAGAAATGATAGCCAAGGTAGAATTCTTGCTAACTTCAAGAGGGGCCGTGGTGATTACATGGGTGTAGCTGGTAATTTGAACGATAATGCTTCGTTTCCTGGTCCAGTTAGGGCTTATTTGCCAAATGATTTTGGGTTATATAATATGGCAGGTAATGTGAGTGAGTGGACAGCAGATACTTACAGACCGATGACCAGTATGACATTAAATGATGCAGAAAATCATGATTTGAATCCATTCAGAGGTAATCAATTCCAAGAGTTAATTCTGGATGAAGAAGGAAAACCTATCGAGAAGGATTCTATGGGTTACTTGAAATACAGATATATCGAAGATGAGGAAGCTGAAGATAGAGAGAATTACAAAAAAGGAGACGTGAGAAATCACGATGATGGTGATTCCGAATATATTAAATATCTCTATGGTGAGTCTAGTTTAGTAAATGATAAAAGTAAAGTTTACAAAGGTGGATCTTGGGGAGATAGACTATTCTGGTTGTCTCCAGGAGCTAGAAGATACAAAGATGAAGACAAATCAGACAGAACTATCGGCTTCAGATGTGCCATGGGTAGAGTAGGTGGTGCCGCTGGTAATGAAGATGTGGGCGGTAATAAATTTAAAGAAGGAGGCAAAAGCATTCCTAGGAGATACAAATAATATATAAAAAATATATAGTTTTGAGCCCCGATATCATCTATCGGGGCTTTTTATTTTTTAGGACGTTTCTTAAATATTTGATAATAATAAAATGGATATTAAACAACTCTACGAAATTTATTTGAACCATCCTTTAGTCTCAACTGATACAAGGAAAATTTCTAAGGGGGGCATTTTTTTTGCTCTTAAGGGCGATCATTTTGATGGGAATAAATATGCACTTAAGGCTTTAGAGCTTGGTGTGGCTTATGCCGTAGTGGACGATAGGGGAATAGGAAATGATCATAGATTAATTTTCGTAAACGATACATTGTCCGTATTACAAGATCTTGCTAAATATCATAGGAAACAATTGAATATTCCTGTATTAAGTATAACGGGGTCAAATGGCAAAACAACAACCAAAGAACTTTGTCGTGAAGTATTAAAACAAAAATATAAAGTCAAGGCAACGATAGGTAATCTCAATAATCATATTGGCGTGCCACTCACAATATTGGATACTAAGCCTGATATTGAGTTTTTGATAGTGGAAATGGGCGCTAACCACCAAAGAGAAATTGATTTGCTTTGCAATATCGCAGATCCTGATTATATGATGATAACTAACATTGGTAAAGCACATCTTGAAGGATTCGGAGGATTGGAAGGAGTAAAGATTGGGAAATCCGAAATGTATAAATACGCCCATGACCATAGAAAAAAAGTATTTTTAAATACTGATGATAAAGTTTTAACGGAATTGATAACTGAAGAGACATTTACTATAGAGTATTCATCGAATGAATTATTAAAAGTTAAGTCAGATGAGCCATATTTGCATTTGATCTATGGGGATA
>JBBRJL010000132.1:0-6868 GCA_038219375.1 Chitinophagales bacterium
GCATGTATTTGGGGTGGATTAGTGTAGCTACCATTGCGAATGTCACCGCATTATTAGTCGGTATGGGCTGGAATGGGTGGGGCATGACTGAGCCAATGTGGGCTTCAATCATGATAATCATTGCAGCAATACTAGGAATCACAGCTGTTTTTAGCAAGCAAGATATACCCTTCGCTTTAGTTATCATTTGGGCTTTGTGGGGTATATATAGCAAACAATCCCCAATAGAAACGGAAGCATCTCAAATGGTAGCTACTGTCTCCAAATATGCAATGACTTTGTTAATTATTTATACTATCTTAACTACTGCAGGAAAAAGAACTTATTACAACATCACTAAAAACAAACAGTAAAGCGATCTAAATTAACTTATGCAAAATAAAGAAGTTAAGCCTAGATCGAATAAATACAAAAATATCAAAAACCAAGGTACGGTAATCAGTCCTTTCTTCGTTTTACTTTATATTTAAATGAAAATATGTTAAAAAAGTCTTTCATAATATTACTTTTCCTAAGTGTCCTAATACCAATTACATCATGTGAAGGAGTTGACGATACTAATTTTGGCGTGATCACCTTTGCAAGTATTGTTGGTAATTATAAAGGATCATCAATAATCTGCACGACTTTTATAGCTGCACAGGACACCATTTGTACTTCGGCTATTGATAATAATTTGAATATTATAGTGATGAATAATCAATATATCGTTACTAGAGATGAAGCAGATGTGTTTGGTAAGGATACTCTGCCGCTTATCAAAACTGAAACCTTAAACGGTGGCAGACTATTCTCTTTCGCCACCAATAATCTAAACCTAATCTACTACGAAAAAGATAAATTAGTGTCTTTGGAAAACAAGGTTACAAATGATAATATTACTGTTTTTGATATCTTTGAAGGAAGTAAATGAGATTCAAAACCTTTATAAACACCATAAGAGAAGCCAAAACCAACAAAACTAATGCGATTACTACTCTACAACAGTAATCTTCAGCATATTGGTACGGAATCGTTTGTGAAGTGGCATACTACCTGTATTGATCACAATATCACCTGCTTCAATAGCACCTTCTTCTATCAAAATATTGTTTACATCTTCTATTGTCTCATCTGTTGTAGTAAACTTGGTGTACAAGTATCCCTTAACACCCCAAACCAAACTTAATGTATTGAGCATGTATGATTTATCTGAAAAGATATGGATGGCGCTTTTAGGTCTGTAGGAAGATATCTTGAATGCTGTGTATCCATTGACCGTAAGTCCAAGAATTGCTTTTGCATTCAACTCTTCAGCCAATCTAGGCGCACTAAGACACAATACGTCTGAAAGAAAAGTTTCAGACTCTTCGTCAGGTTGTGGTCTTTTGCCATGCATTTGATAATGTTGTTCCGCTTCTGTGATGATTCTATTCATTGCTTCTACGACCAAGGAAGGGTGATTGCCCACAGCCGTTTCGCCACTGAGCATTACTGCATCCGTTCCATCCAATACTGCATTAGCTACATCCGTAACTTCAGCTCTTGATGGCGATGGATTTGTGATCATACTTTCCATCATTTGTGTAGCCACGATCACAGGTTTAGCCTTTTGGATACATCGTGCGATGATCATTTTCTGAAGAGCAGGCAATTTTTCAATAGGCATCTCCACACCCAAGTCACCTCTTGCGATCATAATGGCATCAGACGCTTTGATGATATCCTTTATGTTGAGAATGGCTTCAGGTTTTTCTATTTTTGCGATTACCTTTGCAAAGTGTTTTTTAGCTTTTATCCTTTTTTGCAAATCTTTCACGTCTTTTGCAGCTCTGACGAAAGAAAGTGCGATCCAGTTGATCGGTTGAGTCAGGATATAATCAAGGTCTGCAAGATCCTTTTCTGTCAATGATGGTTGAGATACCTTCGTGTCAGGTAAATTCACTCCTTTATTAGACGAAAGGACACTGCCGAACATAACCATCAGTTTGACCTCATCCGACAAATTAGTAGATATGACTTCCAATACTACTTTACCATCGTCCACAAGGACTTTTTCGCCTACTTTCACATCTTGAGCAAACATCTCGTAGCTCATGTAAATTCTATCTTTATTACCTATGCACTTTTCTGATACGAAAGTCAGGATATCACCTGGGGCTATCTGCATGGCATCATTCTCTATCTTCCCTACCCTAAGTTTTGGTCCCTGAAGATCTGCGAGCATTCCTACGTGGACATTATATTTTTCATTTATCTCTAGGATATTATCTATGACTTGTTGATGTTGCTCATAAGCGCCATGCGAAAAGTTGAGTCTGAAGACATTTACACCTGCCTTTACAAGGCTTAGAAGTGCTTCTTTACTGCTTGATGCAGGTCCGATAGTAGCGACTATTTTGGTTTTCTGGTGGGTTGGAACATGGATTAATGCAGCCATAAAAGATATTGTTTTAAAATGCGGGGCAAAGATAGTGTATATTTTACAATAATCCCAAATAACAGGTTAAAACAAAATGTATTTAATATTAAATTAAATTTGAATTACCAAATAATTGGAAAAGACAAAAGATACCAATTTTTTGGGAAGTTGCCTTAAAAACAGTATTTACCTAAATCTACAGTCTTTTAATCTCTTTTTATTTAATAATGGTACATATCCCAAAGGTATGACATAGTTTTCAACGACATAAACATCTAATCATAAATTGACCCAAAAGAGATGTACTGATTATCTGTGACTTAACTGGTTTCCTTTTCTTGACAGAGCACTAGACTTTAAAAAAAGGCTTCAATTCTTCTTCAAAATACATCAAAGCATTTTTGATAGGGAGCGGCAATCCACCACCGAGTGCACATAAAGATCCGATTTCCAAAGTTTCCAAAAGGTCATTCATCAAGTTAATATCTATTTTATAATCTGTCGCTATGGCTTTTTCTATCATTTCATATCCACGTGTCGAACCTAGTCTACAAGGAAAACATTTGCCACAACTCTCATGCGCTGTAAACTGAAATAGATGTTTTATGTATTCAATAATAGGAAAATGATCAGGTATACATACAAATGAGCCATGACCCAACAGAAAACCATGACTTGCAAAAGACTCAAAATCTATGGTAAGCTCTGCCAACTTTAATATCGGTACCAATCCACCCAAAGGACCTCCAATATGAATGGCTTTGACAGGTGTTCTGAATCCACCACCCAACTCATCGATAACTACGGTCATTGGCGTACCCATATCTACCTCATAGATACCTGGTCTATTAAAAAAACCATCCAATGAAAGCAGTTTTGTACCTGTAGACCTATCTATTCCGATATCTGCAAATGTTTGGCCGCCTTGTTGGATTACAAATGGTATATTGGCTAGCGTCTCTACATTATTCACTACTGTAGGCTTGTTAAATAATCCCTGTTGGGTGGGATACGGAGGCCGAACACGTACTTCCGGACGCTGACCTTCTATAGATGACAACAAAGCCGTTTCTTCACCACAGATATAGGCTCCTTGTGCTTTGATAATTTTGAATTTGAAACTAAAATCACTACCATCTATATGATCACCAGTCATACCTAGTTGTTGCATCTCTTGCACTGCATCAGCTATCATGTCGATAGATTCAGGATATTCTGCTCTTATATATAATACGCCCCAACTAGCACCTGCGATATACCCAGCTACGATCATTCCCAAAAGTAAAGCGTGTGGACGATGCTCCATAATGTATCGATCTGAATATGCACCAGGATCACCTTCGTCTGCATTACACACTATAAATTTGGTATCAGCCTCAGTCTCTCTACAAGATGCGAGTTTGAATGATATAGGAAAACCTGCTCCGCCACGACCACGTAGTCCAGAAATCTTTAATTGGTCCAACAATTGGTCTGGCGATTTACTTAGACAGTCACTCAATATGTGATGACAAACGCTAATGCTTAGATTCGGGTTTGTGATGACAGGCGTACCATGATGACCTATTTGGTATTGATCCATACACTTTTTTTCATGCTGTACGATATCGTGTAGCATATCTATATCAGCGCCTGAATAATTTTGGCCATTATAATGAAAAGAACTATTTTCGTGGCAACGACCAAGACAACACATTTCTCCTACTTCTTCTGAAGGAAAATGTTGTGCTATTTTATCAGAAATACTGGGCTGAGTGCCCGCAGTCATGCAGGAAGTACCATTACAAATAAATATTTTTTTGCCTTTATTTTCTTCTTTCAAGAAGTCATAAAAGGATACCGTACCGTAGATATTGGCCGTACCAAAAAGAAATTCATCCTTTAGTCTTTTGATTTCAGAAAGGTCAGGCGTACCTGTTTCTTTGGCAGTGATACCAAGTTGTTCAAATAAGTTGTAATCAAGGCCTTTGCGACCTGATAAATGGCTCAAATTTTTTGACATGAGATGCGGCTTTAGATATAAAGTGCAAATTAAGCCATTTTCGGGAATGGACAAATGAAAGTGAAAGAATTATTCAAACTGCCAATACTAATATCAGAATGAATTGATAATAGATACAAACTCATCCCCATTCAGAGATGCGCCTCCTACCAAACCACCATCAACATCAGCCTGTCCGAAGAGCTCTTTGGCATTATTTCCTTTGACAGAACCACCATAAAGTATGCTTGTACTATCGGCTACACTTTTGCCATATTTCTGCTGAAGCATGGCCCTGATCGCTGCGTGCATTTCTTGCGCTTGTGCAGGCGATGCCGTTTCACCTGTGCCGATAGCCCATATAGGTTCGTATGCGATGACAATATCTTTCATTTCTGTGGCTTCGAGCTGAAACAAGGATTCTTCTAGTTGTACTTGTACATGCGCTACATGTGTACCTGACTTCCGAATATCCAATGCTTCCCCACAACAAAAAATAACTTTTAATCCTGCGTCCAATGCCGCTCTAAGTTTTAAGGCCAACAGTGCATTGTCTTCATGATTGTACTCACGTCTTTCAGAGTGACCCAAGACGACGTAAGGAACTTTCATATCAGCCAACATAACTGGCGAAATCTCACCTGTGTATGCTCCAGAATTTTTGTGGTGACACGTCTGAGCTGCCAATAATACAGTTGACTCGGAAGAAATCATTTTCTGCAATGGGAATATATGCGTGAAAGGTACTGCAAGAATCGTCAGCACATTCGTATCTCTCTCTGCGGTAGCTATGTGTTGTGCTAATGTGATACCATCGTTAATAGTGGTATTCATCTTCCAATTTCCTGCGGCTATTTGTTTTCTGCTCATGACTATCTGTCTAGATTTTTAGTAAAGAAGGGCAAAACTAATTATTTTTTACACAAAACCACAAAACAGAAGTAGAATGCTACTAAAATTAACGGTTAGCCTTGTACATAAAGTCTACGTACCCTTGCTGATATCCTGCTCAAAATTTCATAGGGTATGGTTTGGCAGACCTTGGCTAGTTTTTCGACAGGTTTTGTTTTTCCGAATATAATCGCTTCGTCACCTACTACAATATCCACTGCCTGACCGATATCAATTATGGTAAGATCCATGCAAACATTGCCAATGATCGTATATTCTTGACCACGAATATTGACCGTATATTTACTATTGCCAGCAAGACGCATTAGTCCGTCGGCATATCCTATATTGATGATGGCAATTCTCCCATCAGCTGATGCAACCCACTTCCTATTATAACCTACATATTCAGACGCAGCTATATTTTTAACTTGAACTACGGTTGCTTTGAGCGTATGTACTTTCTCTAGTTGATCAGCAATTGTTCCTGTAGAGTCTATGCCGTACAAACCCAAACCCAACCTTACAAGATCAAAATGATATTGTGGAAATCGTATAATACCCGCAGAGTTCAGTATGTGTTTGGCAGGTTTGTAACCTATCTTTTCTGTGATTTGATCGTAATATTGGTTTAGCGCTGCAACTTGGGCATGTGTATATGAATCATCGCTTGGGTCTTCACTACTCGAAAGGTGACTGAATATTGATCTTACCCGTATGTATTTATTTTGTACCAAAAGATCAATAAGTTCTGAAATATCATCACTGCTTAATCCCAGCCTATGCATTCCAGTATCCATCTTTATATGCACATTAAAAATTTTATTTTCATCCAATGCCACAATCGACATAATTTCTACCAACTGGTCGATAGAATACACTTCGGGCTCGAGATCGTATTTTATCATATCAGGTACGCCATTTCTATCTGGATTGAGAATGATAATGGGTAATAAAACACCAGACCTACGCAGTTGAATACCTTCATCAATAAAAGCAACAGCTAAGTAACCTACTTTTTTGAACTCCAGAAATCTTGCTAATTCTTCACTACCACTTCCATAAGCAGAAGCCTTGATGACTGCAATAATCTGAGTATTTCTAGAAAGTTTGTTTGTAAAAACCTTCATATTATGTTCTATAGCTTGCATGTCAGTCTCAAGTGTGGCTGAATGCGCTTTATCTGAGAGTGCGTGTACTACTTTATCAAGGTGAAATGCACGTGCGCCTTTGACTAGAATAGCTTTATTTTCTATATCCTTGATGGCTAGTTTTTTTATGATGTCTTCTGTATTCTCATAGGCTGTAAATAAGATAAATGGATCCAAAAACTTCTCCAATGACCGTACCTGACTTCCTACACCTATCACGTGTACGATCTGATGCGCATGAATCAAGTTTGCTATCTGATGATTGAGACTATCAGGGTCTAGGCCTGTCTGCATAAAATCAGATAAAATCAACATTTTTTCGCGTGTACCTGCTTGTTGGCTAAGAAATTCTAGGGCTATTTTGAACGACTGTAGATCTGCATTGTAAGTATCATTAATCAGAATGCTGTGGTGCATACCATTTTTCATTTCCAGTCTCATAGG
>JBBRJL010000133.1:0-6847 GCA_038219375.1 Chitinophagales bacterium
GGTGTAATTTCCACTGAACTGTTGTACATTCTTAGTAAATGTTGAAAATACTTATTCTCAAAGTTCTCTTCTTCTTTTCTCAATTTATCAAAGATAGAAGATATGATTTTTCGAGCAGATTCATTAACATCATAAAACATACCTGTGATCATAATTACTTCGAGGAAATCAGGATCATTATGCAGACTTTCGTTTGCTAATAATTTATCTAAAGCTGGGAGAATATTGGTATTGTCAAACTTCCAGTTAGCTCTATAAGAAAGAAAAGTAATCAATGAAGAACCCAAAACCTTTAGTTCAGAAATATTAGTTGGAAAATCAGCTGTTGCGAAGTTTTGATTTTGAAACTGTTTTTTATAACTTTCGAACCCAATTTTTCTTTGACCCAAATCGCGTAATTTATCAACTTTCTGTGCAGTTAGGAATGATTTTACCTTTTTATTGGTAAGTTGTTCCATAAAGTTTGTTAACCAAATATCACTACTTAATGCAAATCCAATCTGAACAGTCTGACCGATTCTAGTCTTGATCAAGTCAAAATTAGTAGACTCACAGATAGCATATAGAATAGCCTTGAAGTGATCTTGTGGTCTTTTATATTTATAATTTGAATCAATTTCACCTCTTAAGACCGAGAACCCAAGAATCTTAGGTAAAAACAATCCTTCAAACCCAGGATTTAGTAAGTCCTTTTCCAAGGCTACAAGCTGTAAAGGGTTTTTCTCTGCGAGCAAAGTGTAAAGCTCAAGTATATGTGGTTCGAAAGCTTCTATCATGGCTTTGTACAATTCATCAGTTTCATCTTCTAGGTAAGTAGACAATAAATCAGACGCTTGAATAGCATCTTTGAGCTGATCAAGATGAATTTTATAATTAGCAGATAAAGCTTCCATATTATTAAATTTTTATAAAATTAAGTAAAATTAAAAATTAAACCACATATCGTTGAAATTAACAAACCTAAATAATATTTTATTAAGCATTAAATATCAACTATTTAAATATTAAAATAAAATTTATAAATAAAATGTTTTTATAAATAAAATCTATTTGATAAAAGAAAACCTGATAAAATTTTCGTTTTTATCAGGTTTTTGTTTAAATACCCTAAGATATCCTACACCCATTAAATCAGGATGTTATGTCTATATTATCTAGAAAAAACTATTAAGCTTCTTCGTCTGTTTTTGTTTCTTCTGCTGTCGTTTCAGGAGTTACTTCCTCTGCATCAGCCACTGTTGGTTCTTCAGCAACTTCTGATACTGGTTCTTCTTCTGTCGCTACCTCTTCAACCACTTCTGCAGCTGGTTCTTCTTCTGTCGCTACAACTTCTTCAACAACTTCTGTTGGCTCTTCCACCGCTACTGCAACTTCTGCTGCTGGCTCTTCGGCCGCTACTGCAACTTCTTCAACAGCTTCTGCTGCTGGCTCCTCCGCTGCTACCACAACTTCTGCAGCTGGCTCTTCCGCCGCTACCACAATTTCTTCAACAACTTCTGCTGCTGGCTCCTCCGCCGCTACCACAACTTCTTCAACAGCTTCTGCTGCTTGCTCTTCCGCCACTACCACAACTTCTTCAACCGTTGATTCAGCTGTTTCTGTTACTTTATCTGTAACTTTGAATGCCTCTGAAGCTTCGTGTGTACTTTCGTCAGCTACAGGTGCTTTTGCTTTTTTAGCTTCTCCCGAAACTAATTTTCTGAATGCTTCGAGTTCTGCTACAGTTTGAGCTCTTCTTGCCCCTACCTTGCCTTCTTTAGCGTCAATCCATTGTTGCCATAAAGTATCTGCTTGCTCTACTGTCATTGCGCCTTTTTTGACACCTCGCATTAGATGTTTTTTATAGTAAACACCTTTAAATCTCAGTATTGCTTTTACAGTATCCGTTGGTTGAGCTCCTTTTTCTAACCAATCGTAAGCTGAATTTCTATCTATTTCGATAGTTGCAGGCTTAGTCATTGGGTTGTAAGTACCAATTTTTTCGATAAATTTACCATCTCTTGGTGATCTTGCATCCGCAATTACTATGTGGTAAAATGGTGCTTTTGAACGTCCTTTTCTCGACAATCTAATTTTTACTGCCATTGTTAAAATTTTTATTTATTATTTGAAAAACCAAACCTGAATAAACCGTAAAACAGTCATCAGGTTTTTAACGAGCGCAAAGGTAAAACAATAATCTGAATATCCAAATAATTAGAAATAAAATTTCCCACTTGCGCTTGGTAATATTGGCAATTGATCTACTCGTTGGTAATTTAATCTATCAAAATAGAAAATATTTGGTCTGTCATATGCATTTGTCACACTGACATTCAATTCTACTCCTGTATACTTGGTGAATTTTATCTTTTTTGTCACAGATACATCTAGTCTGTGGTAATAAGGAAGCCTACCTCCATTACGAGTCTCTGAAAATAGGACACCAATATTGTCAGGATTATTATTTTCATACTCCGTACCCACGCCACCTTGGTAATCCTGATAATTATAAAATCCTTTTGTTTTGGTAAATGGAAAACCTGACCCCATATTCCATCTGCCACTTACTTGCCATGAACCTGTCTTGTCAAGATCATAAGAGACTAGCATATTGACATTATGTCTTCTATCAAACACGGTGGGATATATTTGTTCGCCATCATTTCTATTGACATATCCATGGGAATAAGTAGCCCATAGATAAAATCGTTTGAGATCATATTTTAAAGAAAAATCTACTCCATATGCTTTACCTATTTCGACAGCATAGTCTGCTTCCGAGACTGCTACTTTATTTCGATTAACTACGATGATCTGCGGGAAGTCTTTGTAATATCCTTCTACATTAATTTGGATATTTTTAGTAAGGTCATATTCAAATCCTCCTACTAAGTGACGTGAAGTTTGAATTTTGTTTTTGATGTTTTGGCCATCAAAGCCTTGTACCTGTCCTTCTGGACCTGTGAGGAAGCCATTAAACAAATTAACTACGTCTCTTTCGTTAGATGTACTTAATAAATTTTGTGTGTATCTGCCCGCTGCGGCTTTAAATCTTAGATTATCATTGATATTATATTTCAGCCCCATTCTTGGTTCGAAAGTTGTTTCGCCCAATGCTGCATAATATTGAACTCTAGCTGAAGGCTCAATGATTAGATTTCCGATGATTTGTCTATATTTACCATAAAAGCCTATCTCTGTGGTATTCTGTTCTTGTTGAAGACGATTGCCAAAGGGATTGACAAACTCAAAATCAGTGCGCAAACTTCTCAGTTCTAAACCGTATTTTATTTCATTTTTATCACCAAAAAAAGTAAAGTCAATATTTGCTGTTAATTCATCGACATCTGATGTACGTGGCGCATCATCCAACTCGTTGATACCAACATTATAAGTAGAAAAACCGACCAAACCACTTACTAAAATATTACTTCCCGAAGGAATTAAGCTAAAATTGACTCCACCACCAGAATTTTTCCAACCAATAGTAGCAAGCAATGGATTCTGATAAGCATCATTGAAGTTGAACCCAAAAATATTTACCCTACTACCATTAGAAGTATTAACAGAGACTTTACCATAAAAATCTTGGAAGGTGAAGGGTAGCCCTATAGAATCATTTTCAGCTGCGTAGGCATAAAGTGACTTGGACGTTTCTTCAATAAGGGATTTTTTGGCGGTAAATACATAAGAAACAGATGAACCACCTTCTTTAAACTTAGAGATTGGGCCTTCAATCAATCCTTTGACCATAAATGGTCCACCACTCAAAAAACCACTAGTTCTAGTCTTATTACCTTCTCTAGTTTTGATGTCAACAATAGCTGAAGTTCGACCACCATATTCTGCACCAAAACCACCTGTGAGTACATCTACATTTTTGATAAGTTCTGTCTCAAACACTGAATAAAAACCTATGGAGTGAAATGGATTAAATATATTAAGCCCGTCAAGAAGTATTTTATTTTGCACTGGCGAACCACCACGAATGTAGATTTGCCCACCTTGGTCACCCGTAGATACGATGCCCGGAATTACCTGAAGATACTGCACGATATCGGCCTCTCCACCTACAGAAGGTAAGGATTTTATTTGCTTGGGCGTGACGGATACTTGAGATATATTGACTGTGGTTCTAGATATTTCCTTAGAAGCTGAGATACTTACCTCTCCCAACTGAATGGAATTTTCCATCATAGTAAGTGCTTGATAGACCACGGAAGATTTTCTAACTTTGACAAAAGCGGATATACTATCAAATCCCACATATGTAGCTACAAGCTTGTATTCACCAGGTGGAACATTGGAAATCACATAAAAACCGTCTAAGTCGGTTGTAGCACCCAGTTTAGTACCTTCGATCTGTACATTACAATAAATAATAGGATTTCCTGTTTCTTTTTCGTACACATTCCCTCTGATAGTACCATTCTGAGCCACGGCACAAACACACATAAAAAAACCACAAATTATGGTAAGAACTATTCTTTTCGACATGAAAAATTTATTTAGCAGCCGCAAAAGTAGACAAATTATTCAATTCAATGATATATTATAATGTCTTACAGGATACATTTGTGTAATATAGCAAAAATAAGTAAAGTCATATTTTTACCAAACGAGTGGTTTGTTTGTAGGGTCGAGTCAATAATACGACTTGATAACTGCCTTTGGGTAAATGTGATATATCCATTGAGAAATTATCGCTACTTTCTGACCAATCGACTGTTTTATGCATTAATTCCCTTCCTGTGATGTCGTATATTTTAACTACAGTTGGCACTTGAATGAAGGTATTAGATTGCTGAATGGTAATAAAATCGGATGTTGGATTAGGGAAAATCACTAAGTCATGCGAATTATCAACTGTTGTAGATACAGTGCATTTGGCAAGGATTTGATTTACTGATCTGCATCCTGGGTAATTGGTAATCCACACCTCAATATCCCTCTCTGCTTTGATATGATTACAAATACTTTCTATAGAACATTCACCTAAGAGTCTATTATCGAGAATAATAATTTCGTCTGTATATTTAAGATTATTAAACACAGAAATATCCGTAAGTTTACGATTGGACAATAATACTAACAAACCCGAATTTCTTAAGTCACCAATGGTATCCAAATTTATAAAAGATTCATTGAATGATTTAGCCTGGGTTTCAGAAATAATTAATATTTGAACTTTTCGAAGTTCCTTAAAAATATGAATTTGGTTTAGGCTGTCATTATTATTTATATCTATAAAGCCATTGCTATGTATCGCATAAACCTTATTAAATCCTTGTATATCATTCAACATGAAATTATATTGAACTGAAAAATCTGATACTTTTTTTGTATTTCTAGCAACATTAACGCTTTTCAAATGAAAATTTTCCCAAATATGAAATCTACCAAAACACTCTACATTATGTAAACCATCAAATGTTTGCAATGAATCATTTCGGAAAATTTGAACAAAAACACCATCCTGTAGTACTGATGTTGTGTCAGAACAAAATTGTAAATACCCATTAAAACCGATTACAGTTTTTAAGTTTCGGTTTTCTGACAGTACAAAATTAACAGGGCATACATTTTGAAAACCAGATATCACTTCCACTCCAAAATTATTATCCATAACAAAAGCATTATTGATAAACCTCAAAGAATCAAATCCATTTATCTCTTTAAGTTTATCAGTTCGTCCTTTTATTTCTATATAATCCACTGATCTTAACTTAGGAAAAACCGAGATAGAAGCCAATGCTGGACAATCAACCACTTTAAGACTTTCATTGATTGTAATTAAGGAATCAAAACTGGAAATATTGCTCAATGAATCATTTGATCTAAGAGAAATAAATCTAAGGTTTTTAACTTTTGACAGTCCTTTTAATTCTTTTAAAAGCGTATTTTGTACTCTTAACCCTCCTGTTACTTCGATGATATTGTATAATGAATCAATATTTGATATGTCAGAACCTGATAAAACCAAATCACCACGAATAATAGTACATCTTGGGTTTAACGAATTAAAGCTATCGATTTGTGATTGGTTTTGAAAATTGCCTGAAACAGAACACGGTTGAGCAATAACTACGAAGGTAGAAATAAAAATTAGTGAAAATAAAGTAAGAACTTTGAAAAATTGCTTTGCTGTATGTTTCATATTTTTATAAATTTGATGATTTTATTAGAGTTTGAAAGTTTTATTCCGTACATCCCAGACGGCAAGCTGCTAACGTTAATTTTATATTCTGAATATTCCCCTTTTATAACTTCGAGCCTACCTGTAAGATTATATATGGCAAAATCTCCAAAAGATGATATACCCACACTTTTATCGAAATAAATCCATTCCGTCGTTGGGTTGGGATAAACCATTATATTATTGTAATAAGTATCATCTAGAACAGAAGTGGCACAATTCAGTGTAGGACTGTCCCCATGTATAAATCTTGGCATCTCCGAAGTTTTTATATTTTGGCCCGGTCTTTTGGGGTCCTCAGGTAGTTTTATAGCTCTCGACCTATACCCTATCAGATCAATATTCTCAGCATCAGGATGATCAACGATATGAAAAAACTCTGTTACCCATCGAGAGTTCAGGATTAATTTACCGTCAGGTAAGATATTCATATAGTCATAATGATCAAAGGTATCATAAGTTTCAAACCATGAGTTTATAAATGTGTCTGGCATTACAAGTATAGTATCAATATTTTCCATATAATCTCCTTTATTTAAGTCAATTCTCATAAAATGCATAAATGACCCTAAGTATAAAAATCGCTCGGTCGCTGAAAATTCTGCTGACATATTCACACCATACCACTCACCTAAAAAAAAACTATCTACGCTAACTTCGTTAATGACT
>JBBRJL010000134.1:0-6802 GCA_038219375.1 Chitinophagales bacterium
CATATGTCCTTCCTCCAGCAAGTCCATTCTCCTCATTAGAAAAAAGCACAGCCCGAATGGTACGTTTTGGCTGGTAGCCTATGGACTGAAATATACGCAATACTTCCATCGCTTGTGCACAACCTGCACCATCGTCATGAGCACCTTGGCCTACGTCCCAGCTATCCAAATGACCACCTACCACAATAATTTCATCTGGATATTCACTGCCTTTTATTTGGCCAATGACTGTCGGAGCAGGCCTCATGCCTATGGTACGACAATTGGTTTTCAGGTATACCATTACTGAGTTTTCATTCAATTTAGCACTTAATATTTCTGCATCTTTGGTACTGATAGCTATGCCAGGTATTTTAGCAATACTATCTTTATAAACCAAAACACCAGTATGCGGTACATCATCCAAACTCGTAGTCATAGATCGAACTAATGCTGCGACAGCACCATATTCTGCAGCTTTAGATGCACCATATACTCGCTGATCTACGGCTCCACCGTACGCATGGAATGTTCGTATTTTGGTCGGATCCATAGGTCTGTTGTAAAAAACAATTTTACCTGCTATCTTTTCTTTCCCAAGTGATTCTACCTCATCCAGGCTTTGTACTTCAATGACTTCAGCAATGATGCCTTCTGATGGTGTAGCTACAGAATTTCCAAGAGAAAGGGCATTTAGTGTCCATTTTTTGCCATCTTTTAATCCCATTTCTACTATCTCTTTATCACCTCGCTGCCAGTAACTAGCTTCACATGCTTGGTGGTAACTTTCTACGTTCGGAATAGTGGCAAGGAGTTTTTTTGTATATTCTGCGGCACCTAGGTATTGAGGCGAACCTGCTATTCTACCTCCGTGTTGGAGACATAATCCAGCCAACCATGGATAGGCTTGACCATTGGTGAGGGCATGATCGTGTATCTTACGTATCATATGCACATCCTCGTCTTGGCTAATGCTAATGGAAGTAAAAAGGAAAAATAGAAATATGGTAAAGACAAACCTTATGGTCATAAAGATATTTTAAGCTATGATGTTTAATATAACAAAGTTACAAAAATATTCCGAAGCAGCAGTAAGATTATAATCATGGAATATTAAAGTCTACAAATCAAAATTTGAAATTGGTATGTAATAAATAACCGAAAAAAATTACTTCAACCAAATGTTTTAACTGTAATATAGATTTATATATATCATCTATATCGTATACAAACCTACTACTTACACCGAAAACTGTTTTTATAGTAAAATGCAAAATATTCCATTTTGGAAAAACACTAAATGAAAAATATTTTTACGTCAGCAAGCAGTTTTGATAAATATTGTTTTATCAGAGCATAGATTCGAGTGCGCATATATTTGGCATTTATGAGTTTTTTCTTACCAAATAAACTAGTAAAACTGGTTTTTTAAATATTATTTTGAAGATAAATTGAAAAATACTTGCTAAATAAATTTTTATAATTACCTTTGTGTTGCTTTTACAATAAGTAAAACAATTTGGTTTCATTTGGTTAGGGTTGAGGTAATGCATTAGTGTTACCTCATTTTTTTTGCCTTACTAAAAGGAAAGATCAACTTTTAAAATATATCCCTTAGAATTAAAAAATAACGAAAATGACTTTGGAAGCTTGTGTAGAAAGTGTAGACGAAGCGATACTAGCAGCAGCTCAAGGAGCAATGCAACTAGAAGTGTGTAGCAACCTAGATAAAGACGGACTTACTCCCGAGATTGAACTGATAAAAGAAGTCATTGAAAAAGTACATATTCCTGTCAAGGTGATGATCAGAAATAGACAAGGAAATTTTAACTATACTAATGAAGATATAAAATTAATGGTCGAAAGCACTCAACAAATAAAGACGCTGCCCATAGCCGGGATAGTATTTGGTGCAAATATTATTGATGCTGATGGGAATACAATTATGGATATGAATGCGGTCTTCCAGATATGTAAAGCTGCTCATCCGCTACCTGTCACCATCCACAAAGCGATAGATGAATGTACGGACATGATAAAAGAAGTAAAAGCTTTAAAAGAAGTCTCCAATATTGAATACATACTGACTTCAGGAGGTGCAAAAACTGCTATTGAAGGAAAAAAGATGCTCGCGGCCATGCAAAGAGAAGGAGGAAACAATATTCATATCATAGCAGCAGGAAAAATAACGCCATCAAATCTTATGGCGCTCCATAAGGCTGTAAACCTGAAATATTACCACGGAAAGAAAATCGTAGGATAAGACTGAGTTAAGGTTAAGACTAAGTTTGAGGCTAAGGTTGAGAATAACCAGTTTCCAAATGTATTGAAAAAAACATAACCTTAAACTTTATACTTTTACACCTATTTCGCTTACTTAATTCCCAAATAATAAGTCTGAAAAAATAGTGCATACCCTACTGCAGAACGTTCACTCAGCATCTTGCGATAATTGCGTTGTGATATAGCAAAAATATCTACATTTAAGTTTGGTTGACCTAAGTATTCATCTTTGTCTTTCATTACCTTATTGTAATACTCCATTGCTTTGGCGCTATTATCAAACTTTCTTATCAAGATGACCTGGGAGTTATCGCTTATATTGAGCGAAGCATCACCAGGCTGTAATCGTTCAATCTTAAAATTTTTCTTATTATACTCTGATATGGCAACTTTGACATTGACGTGTTTGGTTTCTTCCATGTTGTAAGTAATGATGGTCACATAATGGCCTTCAGATTCATCTTTTTGGTATATTTTATCTACATCTTTTACATTAGCTTTAGCAAATGCATTTTTATCACCACCTAGAAAACGCATTATTTCCTTTGCTTTAGATTGTTCAGGCGTATTTGGGTAAGATATTATAACATTATTCAATTCTTTGATATACTCATCTTTACCGTCTCTATTGCCTATACACATTGCTCTTATTAATGATATTTTGGCAAGATGTGGATTGTTTTCCGCCATAGTATTGGCTGATTTTTCTATCAATTCTAGGGCTTGGGGATATTGTCCTTTTTCAAATAGATTGTACACAGATGCATAATATTCGTCTTGCTTGCTTGCCTTATTTTTGCTTTTTGCATAAAAGTTAGGGTCATTGAGGATAGACGAATATTTTGAGTCAGGATATTTTTGTATGATCATATTTTTAAATTCTGCTGCTTTTGCAGAATTATTAAGATCTACATAATCTAGGTAAAGGTAATAGTAGGAATCCAATTCGTAAGGGGTAGGTCCGAATCTTGTGTGCATACCATCTAATGTTTCAGCAGATTTACTAAAGTTTTCAATTTTATCTCTGAAAAGCTTACCTAAAGTAAACATAGCAAGCGTGATTTTATCATTGACCTCCTGTTTTTTGATAGGATTATTTGGTAGGGTCTTGACAAATGCATCGTACTCTTCTTTATCAGCTGTAAGTTCCGCACCATCAGATTCTTTTACCTTTTTATCATTTTCTTCCGTAGGGCTGCTGTTATTAGAGGCAGATTTACTTGATCTCCTCCAGTCATCTTCCAGTTTTCTATTCCCCCATGTCTTCGAAAATTCTTCCTTGCCCCGACTTTTACTCATCTTGTTGTAAGCAAAAAAAGTACTACTACCGAAGTCCACACTATTTGAAATGGTCATTTGCTTACTTATTTGACCTTTTGTGGGTGCGGTAGGAGATGCAACGTTTCTATTTCTTTTCAGGTAAGGCGGAATAGATTTTGCTTGATCTTCTTCAGACATAGCAGCAAAGTATAAAAGGGTATCTTGTGTGTTGATAATACTAATATTGGTCGCTATATCCTTTAGGTTAATGACATATTTCTGTACTTGCGCAAATCTCGGATCTGTACCTTTTAGATAGGTGATCGTTGTGTCAAAGTAACTTGAAGCTTGCATGTACTTCTCCTTTCCGTAAAATACAGTAGCTATTGTGTAGTAAGCTTCGGCCTTTAATTTCTGATCTCCCTTATTATTTGATATAGAGCTTCTGAAATAATCAACAGCGTCTACATCATTATTTTGTGACAATTCTATTTCTCCAAGTGTAAAATAAATTTGATCTTTTACAGAGGCATTTTTATCTTGATTTAGCATTTTCTTTAAGGCTTCTACTACATCGGCTTTTGACCTTTTACCTGTTAGGAGACCATTTTTTGCTGCTGCGAGTTCTGCCATAAATTCCATCTTGATGTTTTTGGAATATTTTTTAGCATCTGCAAAATAATTCATTGCCGCGGTGTTATCTTTGAGCAATTGTGCCAATTGACCAGCAATATATGAATACCTAGCCTTCAATTGTTTGTTGTCAGCACTTTCGATTGCTTCTACTAGCTTTGGCAATGCTTCTGCATATTTTCCTTGTTTGATATATAAATTTGCATACGTTGCGGTCACCTCACTTTTCATCTCATCATTCAGCTTACCTTCTTCCAGTTTTTTGAGCAAGAGCTCGCTTGCATACCAGTTTTCTCTTTTGACATATGTTTTAGCAAGCCAAAGAATACCTTCACTAAAAGCGGTTTTATCTTCTTCAGGCTTCTTAGGTACTGGTGGGATGTATTCATCTTCTGTTTCTTTATTATCTGCTACTTCTTTATTTACTATTGTTTTATTTAAAGGTGGTTTGTTTAATGTTGGTTTATTTAATGTTGTATTGGTCAAGGTATCAGATTTACCTGAGTTTTCTGACTTTGGCTTGACAGCTGATTTTTTACCTTTACTACTTTTCTTTTTCTGTTTTTCTTTCTCTTTCTTTAGACTTTCTCGCTCCTTCGCTTTTTCTTTTTGCGCTGTTTTGCGAGCTTCTTGTTTGTCTTCTCTAAGTTGAGCCTGCGTTCTTGCTTTCTCTTCTTTTATTTCTTGTTTCTTCTCTTTTTCTTTTTCTTTTGCTTTTTCTGCTTCTTTTCTTTCCGCTTCCCTTATCTTTTTTGCTGCCTTACCCGTTGGTTTTTTATTTTTGTAATTACGACCATAAGGATTTGATGGGTTGAAATCTTCTTGAAAATACTGTAATGTCTCTTCTGCAGTCTCGTATTCTTGCTTCAGATATTGTGCTTTTGCCATCATGACGTAACAATCATCGACCCAATCGCTTGGTTCATGTAGCTGAGCAACTGTGGTTACTTTCTCGATGATTTTATCCATTTCTGCTTTGATCATCTTCGGATTATCAACAGAGACAAAATCTTCAACTTCGAGAATTTTATTATAATCATCTACATTTGCAAGTCGAAGCGTGATCATACTTTCTCTAAGGATTTCTTTTGCATTCCAATACCCATTGTAGAATGCAGTGGTATTGTGGTATGCCTTTCCCATCTTGGAAGTTTCGTTGCGTTTCTTTTTACTCACGCAGGAAATCAAGACGATGCTGATCAAGATAAGCAGTATAAAAAACCTATATAATTGTTTCAAAATATATTACTATTTGTTTTAATATTTATAATCAGACTGCAAAGATAATGCCTTATTTTATTAAATAAATATAAAAATTGCATCACGAAAGCATATATATAACTATTTTTGCGGAAAATTATTTTATTTTTTATTCAAAATAATGTCCATGTCGGATGGATTGCCCGTAAAAAGAAAATTGTGGGATAGATTGAGGGATAATTATCGGATATCAATTCTCGATGATGAAAACCTAGAAGAAGTAGGGTCATACAACCTTTCTCTACTTAGTTTTTACATTTTTATAAGTGTAATAGGGTCATTATTGTCTGTGTTGGTGATATCATTCATCGTATTTACACCTGTCAAAAGACTCATACCTGGCTATGGAGATATCAATGATAATAAAAAGTTTATTGAGCTCTCCCGCAAAGTAGATGCCCTCGAAGAAGAAGTGAAAGCTTATGACGTCTACACCAATGGATTGAAAAACATGCTCACTGGTGGTGTACACAACTCGAGCGTAGTCAAAATAGACGCTATGGAAGCACTCAAAAACATACCACCTGAGATGGTCAATCAGGCAGACGTCTTAGAGTCTAGAAGAGCAAAAGAACTCAATTTCTTAAAATTTGCAGTACCCGTATCTGGCAAAATATCGGCAAGATTCAGTCCCGACATACAACATTACGGCGTAGATATCCTAGCTGCAAAAGACTCCCCTATAAAATCTATCATGGATGGTGTAGTCATCAGTGCTGACCAATCGATCACCACAGGAAATAGTGTATTTATACAACATAGCAAAAATCTTGTCTCGGTCTATAAACACAACTCTGCCTTGCTCGTAAAAACAGGCGACATTGTCAAAACTGGTCAAGCGGTAGCCATCATAGGGAATACAGGTGAGATGTCTACAGGGCCACACCTACACTTTGAGATGTGGTACGATGGCAAATACATAAACCCTGAAAATTACCTCACATTTAATTAGTTAATCAATATCTTTTGTTAATATGAATCTTGATTTAAAAAACGTCCAAGACGAAAATGGTCAGAACCTAAGTCCGATACTTCCGGAGCATGTGAAAAACTATCTGATCGACATCGATGGTACCATCTGCGATGATGTACCTAATGAAGAACCCGAAAGAATGGCGCATTGTGTGCCATATCCAGATGCCCTCGAAATATTAAATAAATGGCATGATGAGGGACATATCATTACATTCTTTACCTCTAGAACTGAGGAACATAGAGAAATCACGGAGACGTGGCTCAAAAAAATCGGTTTTAAGTACCATGGTCTATTGGTGGGTAAACCAAGAGGCGGTAATTATCATTGGATAGATAATCATCTAGTGAAAGCAACAAGATTTAAAGGTAAATTTACCGATCTTGTCTTAAAGAATGCCACTATCGAAGTATT
>JBBRJL010000135.1:0-6772 GCA_038219375.1 Chitinophagales bacterium
GATTCCAAATGACAAGCATTGCTGATTTAGATAACGCAGATATGGGTGTATGGTCTAATCTGGGAGAAAGGGTAAGACAAATCACGCTGATCGGCAAAAAGTACCTAGTCCAGTCTAGTCCAAAGGTAGATGGTGTATTTACTACAAAGTGGACTGCACCCGAAGAAGATAAAGGCAATATTTCATTTTATTTTGCAGGACTTGCGGTCAATCTTAATGGGTCAACTTCAGGAGATAATAACGTCACGGGCAAACTGACCTTATCTCCAGCGGGTACATCTTCCACGCAAAATATGGCTATAAACAGTACTTTTCTATATCCAAATCCTGCAAAAGATATACTAGCAATTTCATCAGATCTTAAAATAGATCTACTTTATTTTTATAACACATCGGGACAAAATATATTAAAAGTAAACAATCAAAATGGTAACATCGATATAAGTGGACTGCCAAATGGAGTCTATTTTGTGAAGTCAATAGGACTTGATGGTAGCATATTAAGCAGCCAAAGGATCATTAAGTTGTAAGGTGTTTGCCCACAATAATAAGTCTAAGTTCACTCCGAAAACACCAATCATATGATAACCATCTGTTTTTTACCCCAACCCATTAAGGGAAACATGTGATTAGATATGAAGTAGAATTTTCTATCATCTACACCAAAGACTTTTCAGAGCATACTCAAGTTTTATATCAGCCATTCATCAAATAATATAAAAAAGTTTCGTAATATTGCATAGTATTTCGATAGCAAATAAAAATGTCTAAACAATCAAATATTGTCATGGTCAATTATCTGAATTCAAAACCATTTGAATATGGTTTGAGACAGATTCATGCGAATGACTTAAATCATCATATAATTACTGCAACACCTGCCAATTGTGCTGCCATATTTAAAGAAGGGAAAGCAGATATTGCATTGATTCCCGTAGGTGGATTGTCAGATCTCAAAGACTATAGGATTATTTCAGACTATTGTATTGCTTGTGATGGAGAAGTAAGAACGGTATGTATCTTTGCGAATCAGGATCTCAATACCTGTCACAAAATATACTTGGACGATCACTCTAGAACTTCATTTTTGTTGAGTAAAATAATCTTGGAGCAATATCTTCATTTAGAATTGGAATATATTAAAGCGGATATAAGCACTATTTCTCTTGCTGAAGGTGAAGCCATTCTCATGATTGGAGATAAGGTTTTTCAATATGAACATCAATTTACACTCAAATATGATCTAGGTAGTATTTGGAAAAAATGGACAAATCTCCCGTTTGTTTTTGCTGTGTGGATAGCCCACGATAATGTCAGTAAAGAAATGGAAGACAAGCTCAACGCAGCTTTAAAATACGGTATTGACCACATAGATGTCATTATAAATCAAGAAAGTAGCGAAAATCTAGATCTATATTATTACTTCAACCGCAACATTCACTACCTCCTAGATGATGATAAAAAAGCTGGCTTAAAAGAGTTTTTAAGCAGAGCAGAAAAGTATAGTCTACTGAAAGTGAAAAATAATTAAACTGTAATGCCACGTATTGTAGCATATGAAATAATCTACACTTCCAAAAGGCATATATTATTGTACATTGAGTCATGAAAATATCAAGGAAACACACAAATTGATAAAAATATAGTCTCCACGATATTGATTTCTTAGATTTTATTATAGAATCATTTTATTTCCATATATTTACACCTTAAAATCAGTGTATTACAAATGGGAAGGAATCATAATTGGAAAATTGTTTTTGTATTATTTTGTATTGTATTTTCAGCTACAGCTCAACCTACTTTTGTAGACAAAACACGAGCTTACAAAAAAAACATACCTACACGTAGCGTTATGCCCGGAGCTATCGCAGATATGGATGGAGATCTGATAGACGATCTTATCATCATAGATAGAGGGCTACATCTGAAAACTATAAAAAGTAGTGGCAACATCTTCAGTCTCGAAAGCATAGATTCATCGAGACTATCTGCCAATAGCTTATGGACATTGACAATGGGCGACCTGAATAATGATGGTCATAATGAAGTAATCACGGCAGGAGAATATACGCGGATACAGATCTCATCACTCAATAATGGCCTTATAGAAAGTATTTCATTGGATGGTGCCTTTTTTGCGCAAGCTTCCAATACTATAGATATTAATAATGACGGCTGGCTAGACTATTTTGTATGTGACGACAACGCCCCACCCAAAATATACATGAATGACAAAAATGGTAACCTTACTTTGACCGATGTCATAGATTTCACGCTCAATGACAATACCGATGGGTCGGGAAATTATGGTAGCGAATGGATAGATATCAATGGAGACAACCTTCCTGATTTGTGTATTGCAAAATGTAGAGCTGGAGTCGATGACCCAAATGATCTCCGAAGGATCAATCGTCTCTACATCAATAATGGCGATGGAACATTTAAGGAACGTGGTCAGGAGTACAACCTCAATAGTGGCGCACAAACTTGGGTGACTACCTTTGGAGATATTGATAATGATGGCGACCTCGATGCTTTTATAGTCAATCATTACGCCCCACACGCACTTATGGAGAATATCGATGGTACTCATTTTGTGGAAATACCACTTTCGACAGAGATACTATCATTTGGATTTCAATCCATTATGAGAGATTTTGACAATGATGGATTCCTAGATATCGTCATGAGTGGCGCAGAAGGTACTACCCTACTCCACAATCGTGGCGACAAATCTTTTGACATTTATTATAATTTCCTAGGACCAAACAAAGCGCCTTCTATGGTAGCAGGTGATCTGAATGACGATGGGTTTTTAGATATTCATGCGCATATCAATGAACCAATCAATGAAGTAGGTGTAAAAGATGACGAGCTGTGGATCAATCAAGGAAATGATAATCACTTTGTCAAAATAAGTCTTGAAGGCGCCGTTTCTAATCGCTCAGGAATAGGTGCAAAAATCGAAATATATGGCGCATGGGGCCGACAAATGCGGTACGTAAAAGGTGGAGAAAGTTATGGTATTTTCAATTCGTTTCAGCAACATTTTGGATTGGGAATACATGAAAACATAGATAGTCTTATCGTCATTTGGCCTTCAGGTACCACCGACCGACATCAGAATCTAGCGGCTAATCAAACTTATTTTGTCCAAGAAAACAAATGCATCACTGCTACGGTAGCATTGTACGATGATATACAAAAATTCACAACAAATCCTGTGTCAATTGCTGCAGCGGATAATTTTGATACCTACCTATGGAACAATAACAGCTCTTCAAAAACAATATCTACAAATACTGCAGGTACGTATCACGTCAGAATGACGGATAGTCAAGGCTGTATCACGATATCCAAACCTATCACCGTAAAATCAGGATGTTTTGCCGATAATACCAAACTCATTGACGAAGCGTCATCTGTAAAACTATGCAACGATACCGAATTTGAAATAACTTCAGTACAAGCAGAAAATTATATGTGGAGCAATGGCGCTACCACCCAAAGCATCACGGTAAATGCATCAGGTAGGGTAAGCCTGACAGCTAGTGACCTTTGCGGAAACAGTATTGCTGACCAAATAGAAGTTATTTTTATTTCAGTAGATGTGGACGTGAAAGGAGATAGTATCAAAGTAGGCGAAACGGCTACACTTACGTCGACAAATGCCAATACGTCTTGGTTTGCTGATATTAATTCAGAAACGCCTATTCAGATTGGAAATGAATTTACGACAGAAGCTCTGGAATATTCTACTACATACTACGCTCAGAATAGTACTATTGTAGATCAAAAAACCCAAAATGTAGGCGAAAAAGATTTCCCACTTAATAACTTTTATGGGTCCAATACTATCAATGGACATTTGGTTTTCCAAGTGGAACAACCTTGTGTCATACACCGTATAGTCGTCAATACAGATACAGAAGGACTAAGAAAAATCATCATCAGAGACTTCTCTAATGAGATAATTTTTGAAAAAGAGTTTAACTTAACGACTGGTATTCAATCACTTGTACTTAATGCAAGTTTACTACCCGGAATACAGTACAAGATGTCTACAGACGTAAACACCAACAGAACATCGCTTGGTTTCAATAGTCCTAGACTGGTAAGATCAAACTCAGGAACAGCTTATCCCTATGTGATAGATAACGTGGTTCAAATATTGTCATCTTCTCTGGGAGCGACTTATTATTATTATTTTTACGATTGGGAAGTCCTTTATGATATCGAAACTTGTGACAGTGACAAAGTACCCGTTGAAGTATTTGTGGATAGAAGCTCGTCTAGTACTGACCCGTCTCAAGAAGCCATAATAGTCCATCCTAATCCGACATCGGGAATTATATACTTGCGATCAAAAGCATTGTCCCAAAATACTGCCTATCAACTAAGCAATATGTCAGGAAAAATATTGATGAATAACGCTGTCATCGACGGACAAATAAATGTATCCGATTTGGCTTCAGGCGTGTACATCTTGACCATCATGACAGGTACGGCAAAACAATATTTTAAGGTGGTGAAGATGTAAGGAGCGTGATATTTTTATATTGTTCGCAGATTACACAGATTACGCAGGTCGCTTGTAGGAATTAGGATTTCAACCAACCTTAATCAGCTTTCTTGTGAGTACGATATGACGCTTTGCTTTACTCTCGCCAGCACCAGGAGTTAATTGGGCTTTTTTGTAAGTACTATTGGTATAAAGATATGGAAAAAGGAACTTCCCTTGTAGTGATTAAACAAGCTGTACTTGACAAAAATGACTTGACCTAAATTTAATTTTGACGATTTTGGAAGCTTATTACCTGATAGACGAAGTATCCTATAACGATCTTTGATATTATCCATCTAGCTTTAATTACATTCTTAAGGAATGAAGTAAAATCATAAACTTTGAAAACCAAGTGCATCCTAAGTCGAACGGTTTTTCGTTAAGATTAGCGTCCTCGCTAAGCTAGGGCTAGTAGTGGCGTCCTCGCCACAGACAGTATGCTATTATTCACTATCAAGCCAAGATATACTTTTTACCAGGCAGCGTTTTGATCAATCCTTTGAATTCTAAACCCAACAACAATGATGAAACTTCAGATGGTGTCATAGCCATTTTGTAGGTCAGCGCATCTATCGCAAGTTCCTTATTATCTCTGATGTATCCAAGCATGAGCGTCTCCACGTCATCGAGCTCTACGAATAGTTGTTTTTGGATCACTTTGCCAGCATCAATCTCTTCCCATCTCATGATGTAGGCGATGTCGGCAGCGCTTTCTATCAGGTGTGCTTTATTTTGTTTGATGAGTTTATTGCAGCCTTCCGATAGTTCTTCTGTGACAGGTCCTGGTACGGCAAATACATCTTTGTTGTACTCATTGGCAAATTCAGCGGTAATGATAGAACCACCTTTTCGTTTGGACTCAATGACGATGACTACATCACTGATAGAAGCAATAATCCTATTTCGCATAGGAAAATTCTCACGATCAGGAATTGTACCCGAAGGAAACTCCGTCAAAACGCCACCGTTTTCTATCATTCTATTAGAGAGTTGTTTGTGCTCTGCTGGATAAATTCGGTCTAAACCATGTCCTAGTACACCTATATTAGGAATGTTTACATCTACGCTTTTCCTGTGGGCTGCAGCATCTACACCAAAAGCCAATCCACTCACTAACAACACATTATATGGCAAAAGACCTGCTATCAATCTGTCACACATCGTACGACCAT
Organism: Chitinophagales bacterium; assembly: GCA_038219375.1. Taxonomy (GTDB): domain Bacteria; phylum Bacteroidota; class Bacteroidia; order Chitinophagales; family Saprospiraceae; genus OLB9. Next base: position 5,740 of record JBBRJL010000135.1, read on the forward strand.
ATTCAGATGGCTGTCGTGTTCCCACTACTGCAACGGTGCGATGATGGTTAAGATTTGAGGTACCTTTATAATACAATACTATGGGACTAGAGTCAAAATTGGCTAGTCTTTTGGGATAATCATCACTGAGATATGACAAGACAGAAATATCATTTTTCTGGGTAAACTTGAGTTCTTCTTCTGCTTCTTTGATGGCTAATTCTGGCGCAAAATTATCTAAAAATATGTGGCCAACGCCAGGTATTTTTAGCATATTTTTTTTAGTCTCCTTGAATACAGCTTCTACACCACTACAGTAGCTGATCAAGTTTTTTGCCATGACAGGGCCAACTTTTGGCATCTTAGTCAAAGCTATCAAATAAATTAGTTCTTGTTCCTTCATTGCAAATTTTGTGCAGCTATTTTAAATCTATTGGCTTCGTCGACATTACCGCTGAGTTCATAGGCAAGTGCTAATCCTTCGTTTACACTTTTATCATTAGGATTGATATCATAGGCATATTTCAAATATTGAGCAGCCAAATTTCTTCTTCCATCTTTTTGTTTCAGAAGTTCTTGGCCTATTGACAAATAAAAAGGAAATAGCTCCGTATTGTGATTGCCTTTGAGATAATCACTAAATTCTTTGATAAATGGAATATCAGGTCGACGTAGGATGATAGGTTTCATACCTTTGATGTAGGCATTGATATCTCTATCCATCTTATACCTCTCAGTAACAACGCCGATCAACATGAGATTGGCATTGGCATAATCAGGCAATATTTCTACTGCCTTCAACCCATAATACTCTGCTTGATTTATGAGTTCTTTCTTTTTGTCAGTCTCGTTGGTCACTTTAAACTCTTCAAATAATGCTGTGGACATAAATGAATTTGCCCTCGCACTATTGGACGAAACAGCTACTGCAGCCTGATTGAGCGACAATGCATCTTTCCATACTGGTACGCGCACATAAGTTTTTGCACTATAGCCTATGACAAATACAGCAGCAATTATAGTCGCTAGCAACTGTCCATTCTTCTTTAATAAC
>JBBRJL010000136.1:0-6770 GCA_038219375.1 Chitinophagales bacterium
AATTCCAGAAACGTCATCGTAATCAGTAATACTTGATGTACCATCTAATTTAAGTATTGTATTGTAAAAAGCTATTCCGCCGCGTTCGTTTCCAATAGCTATCTCAAAGTATCCATCATCGTCAATATCTGCCAATGAAAAATTAATCCTCATTCCTTGATCGTAGTTTCCAAATGAATTATCAATAAGATTAAAAGTATCAACTACATTGTTTTCAATATCATTGATAGCAAGTATTTTGCCAATACTTATTCCGAAAAGCAGTAACCACTTATTGTCTTGTTTTATGAAAAACGGGGATCCTGACCGTGTTTGATTATTGGCATATGCCAAAGAAAATATACGACCCATATTGTTTGTATTGGGCAAGACATCAGCGTTACTCGCAAATATGGGTGATGTCAAAGTTCCCGTATTTTTTAAGAAATTTAGTTGATTGTTTTGCTCGCCAATCACAAGGTCATTTAGACCATCGCCATCTATGTCTAATATCTGAGGTTTTACATTCTGCCCTACATTGATGTTTAAATATTTATAGATTGGCGCTTTAAATGACATAGGATTGTCTTTTCCAGCCGTATTCTCCAAGTAATATAGAAATCCACTCACATCACCGATAAGCAAATCTAAGTCTCCATCACCATCAAGATCACCAAAAGCTGGTCCAAATCTCCCCGTCAACTCGTCATACTTTGAGAATTCGAGATAATCTTCATCCGCTAGGTGGTAAGCGGGCTGAGCCTTTGTACCAGTATTGATTAATAAGTAAAGTCTATTTTCTTTTTCACCATCGGGCTTTTGAATCCCATTGCTACCTACTAAAATATCCATCAAGCCATCCCCGTTTATGTCCGCAAAAGCAGGATGACTACCGTTATTAAAATTTAGCATTTCGTCGATTAAGAAATTTTTCTTCTCAAATTTGAATTCCGGGGCAATATCAGAGCCAATATTTTTGTAAAGCCAAATATGATTTTCTGATTCACCACTTGACTCATTATTTGTGGTGACAACGATGTCGCTATCTCCATCTGCATCTACATCGACATGGTAAGCGGACAGAAAAAGATGCATTAAGACTGGGTTATCGTTTTTCGGAAATGTTTGATCAAATGAAGTGATAAAGGCATTTTGTTTAGTTCCACCATTCATAAGAAGCTTTATTCTAGATGAACCTAAATCGCCGATCAGCAAGTCCATATCTTTATCACCATCAAAATCTAAGAGGCATAAAGATGACCCAGAATGCCTTGTTCCTACATTACCTCCTGTCAAAAAATAATCTGCACAACTGAAAGGGTCTAAACTGAGTTTGATCTCTTCATTAAATTGATTTTCTGAAAACTTGCCCCAGCAAAGGTCTTTTCTAATATATTTTAAAGTATCTAAACCTAGATTTTCTTCAATACTTACATTTTGGAAATAAGAAGCATAGCTACCATCAGGTTCAAATGTTACAATGTCAATATCTCCATCGCCATCTACATCAGCTATTGCAGGCAAGTCTTGAGAACTCACATATATATTTGCACTACCACCTGAAGCTCCAAATATTAATATATCACGCAATTCTTGATCAAACCTTACTAATTCGAATGATAAAACGCCGTTGTTTCTTTTCCCACGCCACACTTCTATTGATACTGGGATAGAATTTGCGGAAGTAAATATATCTTTAATACCATCATTATTAAAATCTATCAATAAACACCAATCACGCATTTTCGGAAACACTGAGATGTATTCGGGTGCAAAAACATAATCAAGACTTCCTACTGCCCCAATTTTGACAAAAGGCAATAATTGATCTCCATTCCTATCAAAAACGAAAAGATCCATAAGGCCATCATTATTAAAATCAATATTGGAAAACTGACCTGCCTTCAAGCCACCGGTGAGAGGTAATTTTAGCGTTTTTTGGCCCGAAGTAACTGGAATGTTTATCCTATCAAAATTTTGTGCAACTGTGGTTGAGATAAATGATACCAATAAACCTAATATGAAAGTAATTTTAGAAGTCATAAGATTATGTTATGTTTGAAAGAATAAAACGAAAAGCCGATGATTTAGTTTGTACAAAAAGCTACATTCAATCACAAATGATGTTTATAAGACAATTTTCACCTAATTTTGAAATTTATTGATGATTTTCAACATACTGCCTGATGGTAATTCATTTAATTTGTATTGTTTCATCAAGCTGATAAACTCACTCGTTGTCTCCTCATTAAAGCCAAGTCTAAATGATAAATGATATATAGCTTTTTCTTCTTCGGTACTAATATTATCATCTGCATTCATCATAAAAAGTAGGTGGTATAAAATATTTACGCGGTCTTGTTCGGACGTAGGTAAAATGTCTTTTTCAATTTCTATCATCCCATCAAACTTTCTCAATACTTCAGGATTAATATTCAATTTGTTGCACACATAAATGAGATAAGAAAATTCGCTTTCGTTGAGCATGCTATCTGTTTGAGACATGTAAACCAAGAGCTTTAGCAAAACATCATTTTTTTCATCATTTGACAAAACATCCCACAACATAATTTTATGTATTTAATGTGATAAAGGTATATAGAATTCTATGAATGGACATATTATAATAAATAATATTTATATAGTAGGGAATGATATTATCTTATTTAACCGATCATATTCTTTTAAACTATTGTAAATGTGCCATTTAAAAAAGTCTATAATTTTAATTTTTTTAAGTCTAAGATATAAAAATATCGCTTTACTTTCTATATTTGAGCATTTATACATTAAGTCACAAAAAGTAATCCACAGATGCGAACTAAAATTGCAGGTATTGGCAGTTATGTGCCAGATAATATTGTAACCAATCACGATTTGTCTAAGCTAATTAATACGACAGATGAATGGATCAGGGAGCGAACCGGCATCGAAGAAAGGAGATATGCAGAAAAACATAAACAATCGACTACAACACTTGGTGCAGCTGCTGCAAAAATTGCCATAGAGCGAGCCGGTATTCAAAAAGAAGATATTGATTTTATCATATTTGCTACCTTAAGTCCTGATTATTATTTTCCTGGCTGTGGCGTCTTATTACAACGAGAGCTTGGGATGACGAGTACAGAAGTTGGTGCCTTGGATATCAGAAATCAATGTTCGGGATTTGTATATGGATTGTCTATCGCCGATCAGTTTATCAAGACAGGTATGTATAAAAATATATTGCTTGTAGGTGCTGAAATGCATTCTATGGGGCTTGATTACTCTGACGAAGGTAGAGCGGTTACCGTAATTTTTGGAGACGGCGCGGGTGCTGTCGTTTTACAACCGACGGAAAAAGAAGGTCAAGGCATACTGACTACCCACTTGCACGCTGATGGTACGCATGCTGAAGAGCTAGCTATGATCAATCCAGGTTCACATGGTGGATATCATTTGGGTACAGAAAAATTTGGTTATCCAGACCCATCTACCCCTGGAGGGGTTTTTGTAACACAAAAAATGGTAGATGAAGGTATGTTGGCTCCCAATATGACAGGTCAATTAGTATTCAAAACAGCGGTAGTCAAATTTCCTGAAGTGATCAGGGAAGCCTTGGATAAAACTGGGTTAACCACAGAAGATATTGATATATTTGTTCCACATCAAGCCAACCTTCGTATCAGCCAATTTGTGCAAAGAGCACTGAAACTACCGGATGAAAAAGTAGTCAATAATATCCAAAAGTATGGTAATACCACCGCTGCATCTATCCCATTGGCCATGTGTGAAGCATGGGAACAAGGTAGGATCAAAGAAGGAGATTTAGTCTGTCTCGCTGCTTTTGGAAGTGGATTTACTTGGGGAAGTGCATTGCTTAGATGGTAAGAAATAGTCCAAGTCGCCCAAATAAATATACTGAACTTTTTGAGATACGATATGTTCCAACCATCATAAATTGATAAAATGAAAGTGGATATTCTGGCAATTGGAGTACATCCTGACGATATCGAACTAGGTGCTTCAGGTACTTTGATAAAACACATTTCGATGGGCCACACCGTAGGGCTTTGTGACTTGACGCAGGGAGAATTGGGTACACGTGGATCAGCTGAACTCCGACTGATAGAAGCTGAAAATTCAAGAAAGTTAATGGGTGCTGAGTTTAGGGTAAATCTAGGTATGCGTGATGGACTTTTTGAGTATTCAGAAATAAATATTCTTAAAATTATATCTGTTATCAGGAAATGTCAACCCGAAATTGTACTAGCTAATGCTATCACCGATAGACATCCAGATCATGGGCGAGCTTCTAAGTTAATAAGTGATGCTTGTTTTTATGCTGGATTACTAAAAATAGAAACACATGATGAAACTGGTAAAGTGCAAGAACCATGGAGACCTAAATCTGTGTACCATTATATCCAAGATAGAAATATAAAAGCCGACATTGTTGTGGACATCACAGGTTTTATGGATAAAAAAATAGAATGTATCATGGCATTTAGTTCACAGTTTTATGATCCAAAATCCGATGAACCAGAGACACCCATATCTAGTAAATCATTTTTTGACTCGGTTGTTGCCAAAAACAGAGCTTATGCTAGGGAGATTAACGTTGAATATGGGGAAGGATTTACTGTAGAACGGAATATTGGTGTAAATAGCTTGTTTTCCATTTTCTAACAAAAAAAAAGAGCTATGGAATACCCAAAGCTCTTTTTTTGTTTGTATGCCTTTGTGATTAGGCAAATACTTCCGTTCCTGCAAAATGAAAAGCTGACTCGATAGCTGCATTTTCGTCGCTATCTGAACCGTGTACTGCATTTTCTCCTATACTTTTAGCAAATCTTGCTCTGATGGTACCTGCAGCGGCATCAGCAGGATTTGTAGCACCAATTAATTTTCTGAAATCTTCTACAGCATTATCTTTTTCAAGAATAGCCGCAACGATTGGACCTGAAGACATAAAGTCAACTAACTCGCCATAAAATGGTCTTGCACTGTGTACTGCATAAAATTCTCCTGCTTTTTCTGAAGAAAGTTTAGTGTATTTCAATGCTACTATCTTGAAGCCTGCTTCATTGATTTGTGCTAAAATTGCGCCAATATGACCAGAAGCAACGGCATCTGGCTTGATCATTGTGAATGTTCTGTTTTCTGACATTTGATATAATTTTGAATGATATTTCTTAAAAACGCCACAAAAGTATGAAATCATCTATCAAATTGACAGAAAAAACAGAAAATAATTTTGACATCTGCTTTTTTATTTAGACTTTTGCACTCGATATGTCAGAAGAAATCCAACAATTAAAAGAAATCTTATCATTTCCCAAAGAAGTGGTTATCGTTGCTCATAGAAATCCTGATGGTGATGCCATTGGTTCGTCTTGGGGATTAGCAGGTTATTTGAGTAAACTCCAACATTCCGTTAAGGTGGTTTTCCCAAGTGAATACCCTGCCAGTTTCGGTTTTATATCAGGTGTAAGACAATCCATCATCTTTGATCTGGACCAGAATGCTGCCCGCCAAGCTATCGACAAAGCGGAAGTTATATTTTGTCTAGACTTCAATGGATTAGATCGCGTGGATAAACTTGGCGAAAATATTCAGTTTAGCAAGGCGAAAAAAGTACTTATCGATCACCATCTCGATCCTGAGCCATTCACAGATATAGAATTTTCAGAAACAGATGCGAGTAGTACTTGTGAATTGGTATTCAAAGTCATTGATCAGCTTGGTGACAGAAATAAAATCACACCCGAAATAGGAGAGTGCTTATTTACAGGTTTGATTACAGATACCGGTTCGTTCAGGTATGGTACTAGGCCCTATACCTATGAAGTTGCGGGTGCCCTCAAAGTGCTGGGTGTAGATGATTATAAATTGTCCGACAAGATTTTTAATTCTCAAAAGGAAAAACATCTTAGACTATTAGGTCATTGCCTTGCAAATCGTATGGAAATCATGAAGGATTATGGCGTAGGTATCATGTGGCTTACCAAAAAAGATTATGCAGACTTTGAAATCCATAGAGGAGATACAGAAGGTATTGTAAATTATATGTTGATGATGGAAGCTGTAAAAGTAGCTGCTTTCGTTACCGAACAACCATCTATCATAAAGATATCACTTAGAAGCAAAGGGGATATTTCTGTTCAGGAAATTGCCCAAAAGTATTTTAACGGAGGAGGTCACAAAAATGCTTCTGGTGGCGGTGTATATGCAAGTTTGAAAGATATTTTGGATAAAATAAAGAAGGTGATGCCTCAATATTTACCAAAAATAGAATCGTAAGTATTTTTTATAAGTTATTAATAAATTCAATAAACACAAACAGATGAAGTTCAACATTTTAGGATTATTTGTGATGCTAACGTTACTAGTAATGTCATGCAAAGAATCTGAAAACAAAACACCAAGTGGATACGCTTATACTACACTAGATAGTGGTACAGGAGAAGTGGCAAAAACAAATGACTATGTATTTTTTACCATCAAAATATCAGGTGATGACGGCAAAGTTATCCAAGACATGAGTGATGAGGCACAATTACCATCTGTTCAAATTCCTGCAGAGTTTCCTAAAGGTCCAGGTGCAAATCCTGTAATAGAAATACTAGCAGCAGGTAAACTTAATGGTCATTATAAAGTGCAAATGCCCGTAGATTCCATTCCGAATGCACCTATTGATATCCAAGCTTTAAAATATATCGAATATGAAATCGTGATCAAAAGAATTGAAAACGAAGAAGGATATAAAAAGTACATGGAAGAGCAGCAAAATGCAAAACAAGCTGTAATAG
>JBBRJL010000137.1:0-6754 GCA_038219375.1 Chitinophagales bacterium
GCTTTCCATACACATACGTCTCCGCATACCATAGCAATCATAGCATTCCAAGACCAAACGGCTACTGGAAAATTAAAAGCCGAAATGATCCCTACGATTCCAAGCGGATGATATTGTTCATACATACGATGCAATGGTCGCTCTGAATGCATGGTAAGTCCATACAACTGTCGTGACAATCCTACTGCAAAATCACAAATATCAATCATTTCCTGCACCTCGCCGAGTCCTTCTTGGAGAGATTTTCCCATTTCGTAGGATACGAGTTGGCCTAGTGGCGCTTTGTATTTACGGAGTTCTTCGCCGTATTGACGCACGATTTCTCCACGTTTTGGAGCGGGAATTTCTCGCCACTCAGTGAAAGCTTTTTGGGCTGTTTTGATGACTTTTTCGTAATCTTTTTTGGAAGTCACGGATACGCTACCTATTAACTCACCATCTACGGGAGAAAATGATTCGAGATAAGTATCAGACTTCAAAGATTTTTGTCCTGTCCAAGTACCTTCGTTTTTTTTGTGAAGGTTCAATTTTTTTAAGAATGAAGTATTCATTTGGGTATGGTTTGTATTATGCGATTACAGTAATTGATTGGGAAAATGAAAGTATATCGTTCACCATTACATATTCAGGCGCAAAAGTAAGAAATATAGTTCAAATTGTTGGTGTTAGGCATATAATAATGTCATCCCGTCGGGGTTTGGGCAATGTAACCATCCCTATTTTACAAATCATAATGTTGTCTCTTAAAATCCAGAAACGATGATATTTTTAATGATGTAATCTGGGGTTTAGATTTGATATCAATGATAAAAATATGAATTACCGAAATTGGCGGGGAAGTAATATTGAGTTGAGTTTCACAAATGAAATAAGCTTCAAAAGATTAAGGGAAATAGGAAGTTTTGACTAATAATAGCTTAGCGAGGACATTGTGCTAATCGGAAATAAAAAACCAAACTTTTTAAAAATTAGGCTTGAAGGGATTGCCATATTATATTAAAATCTATCTTTGCAGTCCTTTTCAAAAAATAATAGAAACATGAATATCAAAAATATAGTTGCCATTAGTGGATTGCCAGGATTGTTCAAATTGGTAGCGACCAAAAATAATGGGCTATTGGTGTCTGATCCTGATACGGGAAAAACGAGATTTTGCTCTGTACGTCAGCATCAGTTCACCCCTATGGAGACTGTAGCGCTATATACCGACACAGATACAACTGAGATAGCCGTGGTGTTTCAGACTATGCTAGACAAAGCAGCGGAACTACCTGTACCATCACCTGCAATAGCGCACAAAGATTTGCAGAAATATTTTGAAGTGATCCTTCCCGATTACGATCGTGATAAAGTTTTCCACAGTGATATGAAAAAAGTCATCAAGTGGTTTAATTTCCTAAATGAGCGAGGATACCTTACTGCCGAGCCTGATAAATCTGGTGAGGAAGAATAATAGGTTTTGATACGTGATGTTATTAAGAAGCGATGCTTCCGACGGTCATTTTATATGAATTCGACAAAATACATCAAGTAATTCCCCACCGTAAAATGGATTTAAAATCATCAACAGACAATACGTTTTGGTATATGGATGGTTGATAGTGGATTACAAATTCATTAAGTATACGGATAGCAGTTACAATCTGTGACCATCGGAGCCAACATAGAGCCTTATTTTTTTTACAATTCCTATCCCTACACTCGACGTCGCAAGCTGTAAAATGCCAAAGCCATCACTATACTCAATACAATCAAACCCAAATAAAGGGTATAAAATCCATATTGGTCCGCTATCAGCAAACTACCTAATGGCGCTACGATGTGTGCCACGCCATAAGCCATAGAATACAACGCCATATACTGACCTCGACGGTCTTCTGTGGGTCTCGACACTGCATAATTTGTCATAAATGGCATGGTAAACATCTCAGAAAAAGACATCAAAATAATGAAAATAATCGCTGGCACTATACTGATCCAACCACCAATCAAGACCAAAAAACTGAGTACCAATAGTACACTACCTATGCTTGACATGATCATATATCGCGTGATGTGCTCTAGACTTCTGACAAATGGCATCTCTAGCATGACGATAATCAACCCATTCAACGCAAGTATAAGACCAATTTTTGTTTCTGAAAAACACCATTCTTGTTGCCAATACACAGGTACACTCGTGAATAGCTGGAAAAATGCGATGCCATACAACGCTACCAAAAATATAAATGCCAAGTATTGACTATCTTTATAGGCAGAGCGACCAGTAACGGTGGTTTCAGTTTTCTTTTCGGGTACGGAAGATCGATTGAAAGGTAGATATCTGTAAAGTATATAGGCTGCTATCAGACAAGTGACGGCATCAATCAGAAATATCCATCTGAATCCCAAAGTACCCGCCACGATACCACCCAAAGCAGGACCGATAGAAAAACCAAGGTTGATGGCAAATCTCATCAATGAAAATGACCTAGTCCTGTTTTCAGGTGCGGAGTATGCAGCTATTGCTACACTATTGGCAGGTCGCAAGGTATCAGATATCAGCGCAAACCCAAAAACGGTGCATAAAATAGCATAATAGTCGGTGATAAACACCAAGGCTAAAAGAAAAAAAACACTAAATAATAAGGAATATAACTGAATGTGGTAATACCCATATTTGTCTGTCAGATAGCCACCTACATATGCACCCGTGATACTCCCAACACCGTAAGCAGCCATGACCCAACCCGCGGCCGTGAGCGTAAACCCCAAATCTTTGGTCAAGTAGAGTGTCATAAATGGTAATACCATCGCACCCGCTCGATTGATGAGCATGATCAGACTAAGGAGCCAGATACTTTTTGACAATCCTGAAAAAGAGTCAGCATAAATATCGATGATTTTTTTTACCACCTATAGGATTTTAGATACCTATGAGTTCTTTGGCATTGGCTTTAGCAGCTTCTGTAGGAGGATTTCCACTCAACATTTTTGCTATTTCTGTCACCCGATCTTCGATACTCAATTCTCTCATAGCTGTGACGGTACGCGCATCGGTATCAGATTTGTACACCCAGAAATGGCTCTGTGCTTTGGCAGCGATCTGTGGTGAATGGGTGATACATATGACCTGATGTTTTTTGGATAGGTTGGCGAGGATGACACCCATTTTTTGAGCGACATCACCTGAAACTCCTGCATCAATCTCATCAAATAAAAGTGTGGGCAAGGTGACTGCGCCTGCTACTAGAGATTTGACACATAAAGTAAGTCGGGACATCTCACCACCTGAAGCTGTATCTTTGAGTGGTAGGAAATCGCTGCCTTTATTGGGTGCAAATAAGATACTCACATCATCTAGACCTGTTGACGATAAGTCCTTTAACGTGGCAGATTTCACCTTAACGTAAGCATGTTCCATAGACAAACTGACCAAAAGATCGTGGATATCGCTTTCGAAAGCAGGTACAACTTTATGACGTTTTTCAGAGAGTTTGCCAGCTATAGTGCGAAGTTCTCCTTCCTTGATGACACATTGGTTTTCAAGTGATTCTATCTCATTGGTCAGGTCAGAAAAACTATCAAGTTTCTTTTGGATTCCGGCTTCCACTCCAAGCAATTCGTCGAGATTAGATACGTGATGTTTCTTTTGCAGTCGATATATGACGTTAAGTCTCGTATTGGTCTGATGTATGGCCTCTTCATCATATTCTGTGGCATCTGCCATAAATGATGCTTCTTTGGCAATATCAGCGAGTTCCTCACGTACCGAAAGCATTCTATCATACACATCTTCATAACTTTTATCAAGATGACGGATGGTACTGAATTGATTGCTCAATAATTGCAACTGACCGATGATGGCACTTTCATCTTCTTCGAGTCCATGCACGAGCAGCGTTGTATTTTTTTTAATATCTTCGGCAGAAGTGAGTTTCTGGAGGAGATTTTCCAATTCTGTTTGTTCACCTTGTTTTAGCTCAGCTTGGTTAAACTCATTCATTTGGAATGAAAGAAACTCAATTTCCTGATTGGCATTTCTGTTTTTCTCACGCAATTCATCCAGTTTCCTGATGGCTTGACGGTAAGATTTATATTGGTTTTGATAGGTTTCGAGTAATGATTTATTCCCGGCAAGGGCATCTATCATTTGGAGTTGGAAAGCAGGTTTCTGTATATCAAGTGTATCAAACTGTTGGTGAATATCTATCAAACCTTCTGTCAAAGTCTGCAAAATATCCAGCGTTACAGGGGAATCATTGATGAAAGCACGACTCTTACCACCAGGAGCAATCTCCCTTCGGATGAGCAATTCGTCACTATAATCAAGGCCTTCTTCATTAAAATAAGCACGGAGTTGATAAGCCGATATATCGAATGTCGCTTCTACATAACACTTGCGTTCTTGGTCATAAAGAACTTTGGTATCAGCACGTTTCCCCATGATAAGTCCAAGTGCACCGAGCAAAATAGACTTACCAGCACCAGTCTCTCCTGTGATGATGGTCAAGCCATCGGGAAAAGATATTTCCAGCCTATCAATGATGGCATAATTCTGTATTTCGATCTTTCTTAGCATAACGGGGACAAAAGTAAAGATTTCTGCACTAGAAATGTGTTATGATGGTGTACCAAATAAAAAATATTTTCACTGAAGTAAGTAAATCGATATTTGATAGAAAGGCATTTATAGCATCTCACTAAGAAAAAAGCCTTCATAGTGGTTTACCATTATATTGGACAATAGGGATACATAATGTGTTGAATTATACTACATTTGTTATTCAATATAGGCCAAAGTTATGAAGCGTATCCTAATTTTATTACTCATAATCCTGCTTGTCACAGCCAATCAATTGTTGTCACAGTCTAATGCTGAATTACTAAAAAAGTATCAAGATCTTGATTCTATCATTAAGGATGCTTCTGATAATAATCCAAACGATGCCATAACTGCTATCAAAGAACAGGTAGCTGTAGCGCAAAAAATGGAAAATGATTCGTTGGTCTTTCTAGCAGAAATAAATAGAGCACGAATATTGAATAATTTAGGTTTATTTGACCAGACATTTGAAATACTATATGATTTACTCGCCAAAATCGAAAAGAATCCTTCCGACAATCGCATCATAGATCTTCATTTCTATATTGGGGTTAGCTATTTCCAGATGAGTGACCACAAAAAATCAATATCACACTTTGAGACAGCTAAAGTTCTGGCAATACGCTCTAAAAAATACGAGGATACCATCAAGATTAATTTAGAATTGGGACTTTCTTATGTCGGAATTGGACAGAATAATAAAGGTTTTAAAATGCTAAAATCTAACTTAGCATTGGCAAAAAACACAAAAAAATGTAGACTTAATCGTCACAGGTATAGACAATCTTTCAAATGCATATTATGAAGTCAATGACTATGAAAATTCCTTAAAACATCAATTAGAAATACTGAACTATCCTGATTACATCAATTCGACACTTGAATATAGAACTGCAATAAATCAACATTTAGCAGAAATCAACATTGCACTTAAAAGATGGGATGAAGCCCAAAGATATGTCACTTTAGCCATAAAATACGGCACAGAAATGGGTAGCAATGATTGGCTTTTTGATTGTTACAAAAACCAAGCTGCCATCTACGAAGCAAAGGGACGGTACAAAGATGCTTTGTTTTTTCATAAGAAATATTTAGTTACAAAAGACAGTGTATATCAGAAAGATTATGATGAAAAAATGAGCGCTATGGCTAATCTCTACGAACTAGAACACAAAGAAAACCAAATTGATCAGCTCACCATAGACAAACAAATAGCTTCAGCTAAAATCGAACGACTTACTTTTTTTATAATATTCTTAGCCCTAATAATGGGGTTTTTGGTTACTTTTTATCAATACATGAAAAATAAATCTGAAAAAAATCTACAGCAAAAAATAGCTTTTCAACTCATCCAAGCTCAAGAAGAAGAACGTCAAAGAATATCAAAAGACCTCCACGATAGCGTAGGCCAGAATATACTTTTTCTCAAAAATCAATTACAAAATAATAGCGAATATATAGACCGAGGAAAACTGATCAAAACGATCGATGATGCTCTTCAAGAAATCAGAAATATCTCTAAAAATCTCTATCCAAACCAATTGGAAAAATATGGTCTTATAGCAGCTGTAGAAGCACTTGCCGAAGAAGTAGCCCATTCGACAGGTATATTTGTAAGTAGTGATATGGAAGGTATAGAAGAATTACTAAATAAAAATGTCAAAATTAATTTCTACAGAATCATCCAAGAATTTGTAAATAACACGCTCAAACATGCAGAAGCTACGGCAATTAGAATCACGGCCCACCGGACAGATCAAACTATAGAACTTACAGTGCAGGATAATGGCAAGGGATTTGACAAAGCTGAAATGCAACGCAAAGCCAATCAATCATTTGGCTTACTCAACATGGAAGAAAGAGTCAAAATGCTGAAAGGAACGTTTGCAATTGAATCGGAACTAGGCAAAGGCACTAAAACTACTTTCAGCATCCCTGTGTAAAAAAGATACTAGGTTAATAAATTATTACTTCTAGTTAATAAAAGTAATAGATTTCCAAAAAATCTATTACTTTTGATGTAGAAAAACATTTTAGGTTAATCAATTATTAGATGCAAAATATAATCATTGCGGATGATCACCCTATATACCGAGGTGGTATCAAGAATGTAGTTGAAAAAATACCATTTACATCGGTCATCGGCGAAGCATCAGATGGCATGGAAGC
>JBBRJL010000138.1:0-6723 GCA_038219375.1 Chitinophagales bacterium
TTAGCAGATCAAGCCCAAAAATCCAATAGTATCTTTAAGGATGAGATCGTAGGCATTTATAGTTATATCTTATTCTATAGTAATAATAAGAAGGAAGAGGCTTTTGAGCTTTTTGACAAATATCAGTTAGATGCCACGTCAAGTCCGTTGATCAGTTTTCTCAAAGCAACTATGGCACAAAAAACAGGACATAACGATCTTGCTTTAAAAATACTTGAGAATAGGCCTAAAGGTAATGAATATATGCCCTTTTATTATTTGGACTTTATGTATGGAAAGTTTAAACTTAACAAACTAGAACCGGAAGCTAATATTTACATCTTAAAATTTTTAAATAACTTCAAAGGTAAACATTATATCAAAGAAGCCTATCAAAAACTTGCTTGGTATCATATCGCTATCAATAACGATAACACGAAGTATCAAAAAGTGATAAAGTTGTGTGCATCTCAAGGAAATAAATTGATAGACGAAGACATCCAAGCCGACAAAGAAGCCAAATCTAATGAAATACCTGATCAAATTTTGCTCAAAGCAAGGTTGCTCTACGATGGTGGATACTACAATAAAAGCCATAACTTACTGATTATGAACAGTAGTGAATTTGAGCACAAAACCAATGATGGAGAATATTATTACAGATTAGCAAGAGTCACCGAAGCACTCAAAAACTATAATGATGCCATCGAATATTACAAACGTACGATCTCAAAAGGCAACCCACAAAAATATTTTGGTTGTAATGCAGCTTTACAGTTAGGACTCATTTACGAGACACAAAAGAAATACCTGGAGGCAAAAAATTATTTTAACCTCTGTCTTGAAATGGATCCTGCAGGCTATAGCAATAGTTTATACCAAAAAGCAAAGTCAGGCTTAAATAGGATTGGTAAGAAATGATAACTAGTCTAAACTTCTCCAACTACAGCTTCTGTCACATTCAGGATATGGTCACCAATACGCTCCAGTGATGTGAACACATTATTATAAACCATAGCAGATTTGACATTATAATCTGCAGACCCAAGTCTTAATAAATGTTCTTCACGCATCTCATTGCGAAGTGTATTGATTTTCTTTTCGGCAGCCACTGCGTCTATCTTTTGGACAGTGGTGTAATCTACGACACCAAGATTTTGAGACATGATTTTACAAGCTTGGGCAATTAGTGTTGAAAGTTGATTAATTTTTTCTCTCTGTTCAGCTAGGAAATACAGGTTTTCATCAGCCTTCTTTTGCAAGACAATAGTAAGTGAGTAATAGATATCAGCGATTCTCTCCAGATCATTACATATACTTAGGATATTCCGGAGGATAAGACTAGTCTGAGAAGTCATCTCTTCTTTAGAAAGATTCGTAATATATTCGGTAATCTCAATCTCCATCTCGTCAGTCATTTCTTCATATTGCTTGATTCTTTTAAATAGTTTTTGTTGCTTTTTTACGTCAGTTGTATTTATTATAGTATTAAAATGTTCGGCCATTCTAACTATGATATCGCCAAACTTTGCAGTCTCTTTTTGTAACTGTATGGTTGCCATCTCAGGCATACCATTTGTACTTCCGATAATATTCATTTTGATCTTTTCACGGCTATCGGTATCATGTATATCATGAAGTCCTAATGACGCTAATCGAACCAAAACAGAAGGAAAATTAATTAATAATATCGCATTTAGGACATTAAATAAAGTATGAAAAGCAGACAATCCAATAGCTATATTCGCGGGATTCCCATTTATATTATCAATATCAATACCAGTAACAGAACAAAGCACCATTAAAAACCAAGGTAATATTAAAATCATCCAAGTCACACCTATTACATTAAACCAAGTATGAATCCTGGCTGTAATTTTAGCATTGCGATTACCTATGACGGAAGAAATCAATGCTGTAGAAGTTGTACCTATATTCTCTCCCAAAATCAATGCAGCTGCCACTTCAAATGGCAACCAACCTTGTGCACACATAGTCAAGGTTATTGCCATAGCCACACTAGATGACTGCACCAACACAGCAATCACAATACCTATTAGCACAAAAAATAAATTAGACCAAATTCCGAATTCCGTAAAGTTTTTTAGCCATTCTAGCATCAATGGGTCATCATTAAGCGCAGGCACTGCTTCTCGCATAAACCCTAAACCTAAAAACAAGGTAGCAAATCCAATGATAAACTCTCCCCAATACTTCCACTTACCACTTTTTACAAACAACAAGGGAACACCTATTCCAAATAGAGGTACAGAATAAGTCGAAAGCACCAACTTGTATCCAACTACAGATACCAACCATCCTGTCACAGTAGTGCCAATATTGGCGCCTAATATCAACCCAATAGATTCCGTCACAGTCAGTAAACCAGCATTTACAAAACTCACCGTCATCACTGTCGTAGCTGATGATGATTGGATCAAACCCGTAATGAAAAAACCAGTCAATAATCCGATCCATTTATTGCTAGTGATATTGCTCAGTGTATTTCTGAATTGAGCACCCGCTGCCCTTTGGATAGACTCACTCATAAGCTTCATGCCATAGATAAACATACCTATCGCGCCTATTATTTGAACAATATCTATAATTCCAAAAGCCATATTCAATCTTGCTTACTCATGTAACACTTTTCTTACTTTAACACTACCCCGCTCACAAAAGTAAATTTATTATCTGAATCACAAGATTAATTATTTGTTATATTCTTAATGTCGACAATAATTCTATTAAAAGGCAACTAACTATACCCTAAAATCAAGCAAAAATTTCTTTACATCAGCATTGAATTTTTCACCTTCTTCAAAATGAAATGCCACTTTTGCTGGCAGAATGAACACAGGAATACCGCTTTTAAGAAATAACTCCCTGTGCATCTCCAACCTCATGGCATCTTTTTCAGTAGTTATGATGATTTTCCTCTTACTTTCATTATTACTATAAACTTTCATAATTTTTTCAATATCATGTTTATCAAAGATGTGGTGATCCGCATATTCTATCTCATGTATTGATTTCACTTCTTTGTACAGATAATTGTACAGATAATCCGTATTGGCAATGGCACTCAATAAAATAACATCTAGCTCTTTGTCTAATGAAATTCTATTATTCGTTTGATAAAAACTATATGGGTATCCGTATTCATAATGAGAAAAATAGATATTCTGATATGACTTTGGTTTTATTTTACCTGTAATGCGTTCCTTATCTGTTTCTGATAAGTGTGTAGGACATTTTGAAACTATTATGATATTAGCACGCTCATAAGCAGATCGCCATTCCCTCAATCTTCCAGCTGGTAACAAATAATCATCAGTAAATAACGCATCATAAGCTGTCAATAAAATATTAAGACCAGGCTCGACACCTCTGTGTTGGAATGCGTCATCAAGCAAAACTGCCTGTATCTGTGGGTATCGCTGTATTATCTGTGGAATTGCATAAGCTCGGTTTTCACCAACCGCTACGACTATATCCTGATATTTACGACGATATTGAAGTGGTTCGTCACCTGAAGTCAACGCAGTATCTTCATTGGTAACAAACCTGAATCCTTGTGTTTGCCTTTTGTAGCCCCTACTTAGGGTAGCAATATCTAGATAATCCTTGAGCATTTCTATCAGATACTCAATGTGTGGTGTTTTGCCCGCTCCACCTATACTGAGATTTCCTACACCGATGACAGGTACACTAAATTTTGATGCTTTCAGAAGACCAATCTGATAAAACATATTGATAATAGATATCACAGTCCCATAAATCAATGAAAAAGGAGAAAGTAGCAGACGGATAACAATTTTTCTAAACATAATATTTTTTACAATACCTTTGGTAATAGAGAAAAATGACTATAATTGTAGTTAAATCAGAAAACCAATGGCAAGCTGGCCTAAAGCAACAATTGTAAATATGACAACTGTAACAATCGGAAGCCTGATAGGGTTATGGTTGAAGCAATTTTTTTCGACAGAAGTACAGGAAATTGTCTTCCAAGCAGTAGGGTTGGGTACATTATTGATCGGAATAAAAATGGCATTGAGACTACCTGATGGCTACTTACTCATATTTATATTTAGTTTGATCATTGGTGCTGTATTTGGACAGCTATTGAGAATTGACCTGATCATCAATGATCTTTCAGATAGTCTAAAAATATTAATAGGCAATACGGAAGGCAGCTTTACCCAAGGACTGATCACCGCATTTTTATTATTCTGTGTAGGTTCGATGACGATCATTGGTGCACTAGAAGAAGGCATACACCAAAAACGCGAATTATTATATGTCAAATCCATGCTAGACGGTTTTTCTTCTATTGCGCTAGCAAGTACGTATGGCATCGGTGTGCTGTTTTCGATTATTCCGATGTTGATTTTCCAGGGTGGCATTACGATGTTGGCCCTGAGATTAAAAAATATTTTTAATCAAAATGTCATGGATGCGTTGAGTGCGGTAGGTGGTATCCTTATCATAGGTATTTCCATCAGACTACTCAAACTAGGTGAGGTATGGCTAGAAAATATGCTGCCATCATTATTTTTGATTGTGGTAATGTCATTTATGTATGATAAATACCAAAATAAAAATAAACTTGATAATACTTCGACTTTAGATTAGCATCCACAATACGGATAAAATAAATAATCGGCCGAGTAGGAATTAATATAATATAGTGACAATTATCTTCGTTTAAATACTGATTTAGAGCATCTATTCGTTGCGTTTCTAAGCAAATTGAGATACATATGTCTATGAATATATATATTTATACCATATTTAAACTTATTTTATTAGTTTTGCAACTTAAAATCAAAAATCTTTAGTAATCTACCATTATATGCAATCACTAAAAAGACTTTCTAACATAGCCGGACTCATCATCTTCATCGTGAGCTTTGCGGTTTATTTTAATTCAGTAGAACGAACAGGCAGTCTTTGGGATTGTGGTGAGTTTATCCTTGGAGCATACAAGTTACAAGTAGTTCACCCACCGGGAGCTGGTTTATTTGTAGTCATCGGTAGGATTTTTGCGTGGGTAGCGGAGCTAGTTTCTGACAATCCATCTGACATTGCATTCGCCGTCAACCTCATGTCTGCATTGTGTACTTCTATTGCAGCAACCATGATAGGATGGGTAACCATAATGTTTGGTAAATTGGCTCTAGTAGGAAGAGAATCTGAGACTACTTCTGGCGAAAACATAGCCTTGATGTTAGCTGGTGTCGTAGCAGGTCTGACAACTGCTTTTTCTACTTCGATATGGTTTTCAGCAGTAGAAGGAGAAGTATATGCCATGTCTACCATGTTTACAGCGCTCTCTGTGTGGGCTGCGACCAAGTATTATTACAAAGACAATGATGATGAAGCAAATAGATGGCTTGTACTAAGTCTATTCGTGACTGGAATGTCTGTGGGAGTTCACCTTTTGAGTTTACTTTCACTTCCTGCCATAGCACTTATGGTATATTACAAAAAATATAAAGATCATAATTTGATCGGTGCATTGGTCGCTATGGGTCTAGGTGTGGTAGGATTAGTATTCATACAGAAGTTTGTGATAGTGGGCATACCTACTTTATGGAAAAATATGGAGCTACTATTTGTCAATAACTTAGGTTTACCAGTCCATACAGGCATCATCCCCACCATAGGTATTCTTATTGCTTTGGCTTATTTCATATTAAGATATGCACATTTGAAGAATAATCAGATACTCCAATTAGTAACCATATCTGCAGTATTTGTCTCTATTGCATTCTCTACCATTGGCGTAGTAGTAGTAAGGGCAAATGCAGATACGCCTATCAATATGAATGTTCCCGGTGATGCTATGAGACTTCTCCCATACCTAAACAGAGAGCAATATGGTGAGCGACCTCTATTATCTGGACCACACTATGACGCCCAACCTGTAAATGTAAAAAGAACAGATAGATATGGCTTAGTAGATGGTAAATACGTAGTCGTGGACGAAAAATACGAATATGTATATGATTCTAAAGATAAAATATTATTCCCACGTATCGGCCATACAGAACAGGGAAGACCTGACCTGCACCGAATGTGGAGAGAAGCCTTAAATGGCGATAGTAAAGGTAAACCAAGTATGGGGTATAACCTACAGTTCCTGATACATTATCAGATCAATTGGATGTATTTCAGGTATTTCATGTGGAATTTCGTGGGGAAACAAAATGCTGACCAAGGCTATTTCCCTTGGGATATTAAGAGTGGCCATTGGCAGTCAGGTATCACGCCCATAGACGAAGCTAAATTATATAAAATGGACGCATTGCCAGATACCATGAAAAATGATGAATCGAATAATAAATATTACTTCTTGCCACTCATTTTCGGTCTATTAGGCTTAGTATTTCATTTTGCACGTCGTAGGAAAGACTTTACCACTTTGGCTATCCTATTTATAATCACAGGTATTGGTATCATAATATATTCCAATCAGCCACCTAATGAACCGAGAGAAAGAGACTATGTATTAGTAGGCTCATTTATGACATTCTGTATATGGATTGGATTCGGAGTATTGGCCATCTATAGTTTCTTAGCCAAAAAGATATCGGGCATTGCACCAGCCGCCATAGCAGGTTTAATAGTTCTGTCAGCACCAATCATCATGGGCTTTCAGAATTTTGACGACCACAGCAGAAAGGAACATTACGCATCAAGAGATTATGCATCCAACTTCCTCAATAGCGTAGAGCC